>CANGML010000006.1 GCA_947454585.1 Comamonadaceae bacterium | reverse complement strand
GATCGTCGGTCGTGCGTTGAAGCTGAGCCCCGAACAAGTGGCCATGTTGATCTCGGCTGATTTGTTTGTCTGCGGCTTGGTGACCCTGATTCAATCGTGGGGCGCGACGCAGTGGTTTGGCATTCGCCTGCCCGTCATGATGGGGGTGACCTTTGCAGCAGTCGCCCCGATGGTGGCGATGGCAGGTGCGAATCCCGGCGATGCCGGTGCCCAGCTGATTTTTGGCGCCATCATGGGTGCAGGCGCAATCTCTATCCTCATCGCACCGGTGGTCAGTCGCCTGCTGCGGTTCTTTCCGCCCGTGGTCACCGGCACCATCATTGCCGTGATTGGCATCAGTTTGATGCGCATTGGCATCAACTGGATTTTTGGTAACCCCTTCGGTCCCACGGCCCCGTCGATCGTGAACCCCGAGCATGCCAAGTGGCTGGCTGACGCAGCGGCAGCCGCCTCTGCACCGGGCGCTACCCTGCCCGCCGTCCCCAAAGATTTGGCCTTGGTGGCCAAGCTCCCTAACCCCAAATATGCTGATCTCACGGGCGTGGGCATCGCCGCTTTGGTGCTGGTGTCGATCTTGTTGATCGCCAAATATGCCAAGGGCTTCGTTGCCAACATCTCCGTCTTGTTGGGCATCGTGATTGGCGGTGTCGTGGCAACTGGCATGGGTTTGATGAACTTTGACAAAGTAGGCAAAGCCGCTTGGTTTGGCCTCGTCATGCCGTTCCAATTTGGTATGCCTGTGTTTGACCCTGTGCTGATCTTGACCATGACCTTGGTGATGATCGTGGTGATGATCGAATCCACCGGCATGTTCTTGGCGTTGGGTGAAATGACCGATCGCCATGTTGACCGCGCCGCACTGACCCGAGGCCTACGCACCGATGGCTTGGGCACGCTGATCGGCGGCATCTTCAACACCTTCCCCTACACCAGCTTCTCGCAAAACGTGGGGCTGGTTGCCGTCACAGGCGTCAAGAGCCGTTTTGTGTGCGTGGCTGGCGGCATCATCTTGATCATCTTGGGCGTGATTCCAAAGATGGCCGCATTGGTGGAATCATTGCCCACGGTGGTGCTGGGCGGTGCGGGCTTGGTGATGTTTGGCATGGTGGCGGCCACCGGCATTCGCATCCTGGGTGGCGTGGACTTCAAGAACAACCGCTTCAACAGCTTGGTCGTCGCCATCTCAATTGGCATCGGCATGATCCCGTTGATCGCTCCGAACTTCAAGCAGTGGATGCCGCACGACCTGCACCCGCTGATTGAGTCTGGCATCCTGTTGGCCTCTATTTCTGCCGTGGTGTTGAACCTGTTCTTCAACGGCGCGTCTAAAGATGACTCCGACGCTGTGGCCGCAGCCCGTCAAGCCGACAGCCATTAAACGCAACAAGCCTTGTCAATAGCTCGCTCGTGCAGCGGGCTATTTTTTTTGAGCTGTCACATAAGCAGTAATACCGACAATTTCAGCCAACCCGCGCCGTTACACTCGCTGATCGAAAAAACCGCGTCCTTTCCTCACAGAGGCGCTTTCATAACAACATTCCCCTTGTCTGGAGCAACAACATATGGAACTACTACAAAGCACCGACTTCTGGCTAGGTTTGCTGTTGATCATTTGGATCAACATCATCTTGTCGGGTGACAACGCCGTGGTGATCGCTTTGGCGGCACGCAGTCTGCCACCCGAACAACAAAAGAAAGCCATCATGTTTGGCTCTGGTGCGGCTGTTGTTCTCCGTATCGGTTTGACCGTGGTCGCTGCCAAGCTGATGACGCTGGAATATCTGCAAATCGTCGGTGGCATTTTGCTGCTTTGGATTGGCGCCCAACTCTTGGAAGCCGAAGAAGAAGGCGACGAAGAAGGCGCAGAGCACAGCAGCATGTTTGCGGCCATTCGCACCATCTTGATCGCCGACTTGGTGATGAGCTTGGACAACGTGATTGCGGTAGCTGCCGCCGCCAAAGGCAACGATGTCTTGCTCATCATTGGCTTGGCCATCAGCATTCCTTTGGTCATTTTTGGTAGCACCTTGATGATCAAACTCATGGAACGCTACCCCATCATCATCACCTTGGGTGCCTGCCTGATCGGTTGGGTGGGCGGCGAAACCATTGCCAACGATGTGGTGCTCAAAGACTTTGGTGTGGCCAACCCTTGGTTCCACATGGCTTGTGCGGCCGCAGGTGCTGTGATCGTTTTGGGCTGGGGCAAATTGAAATCTGCGCAGCATCAAAAAACGGCGGAAGCTGAATAAGTTCATCAACGCATCGCTCGCCACAAAAGCCAGCCCTAGGGCTGGCTTTTTTATGACGCCCTAAAAAGACAGTGCGCGCACCAATCCTGTGCGGAACACCGTATTAGTGCAAACCCGTTTTGTATACAAACCAAAGTCGCGCACAATTTAGGGTCAATACGCAGCAAATAGGCCCCTGCAAATGGGCACTAATATTGCAAGCTTGTATACATCCATACCCTTTCCATTTGATTTCTAGAGGCTCACATGATCAAACGCAATTTCATCAAAACCACCCTCGGCTTGGCACTGGCGGCGAGCTTCGCTGGCGCGAGTGCACAAACCACGCCTTTGAAGTTCCAATTGGACTGGCGCTTTGAAGGCCCTGCCGCCTTCTTCTTGGTGCCTGCCGCGAAGGGCTATTTCAAAGATGCCAAGCTGGATGTGACGGTCGATGCGGGCAACGGCTCAGGTGGCGCGGTCAACCGCGTGGCCTCTGGTGCCTATGACGTGGGCTTTGCTGACTTGGCTGCCTTGATGGAATTCCACGCCAACAACCCCGACGCACCTAACAAGCCCGTGGCCGTGATGATGGTCTACAACAACACCCCCGCTTCGGTGATGGCGTTGAAGAAATCAGGCATCAAAACGCCTGCGGACTTGGCCGGCAAAAAGCTGGGCGCACCCGTGTTTGATGCAGGCCGTCGTGCCTTCCCCATCTTCTCCAAAGAAAACAGCGTGGGCGCTGTGAACTGGGTGTCGATGGACCCACCCTTGCGCGAAACCATGTTGGTGCGTGGCGATGTGGATGCCATCACCGGCTTCACCTTCACCTCCTTGCTCAACATTGAAGCGCGCGGCGTCAAAGCTGAAGAGGTAGTGGTGATGGAGTACCCCAGCTACGGCGTGAAGCTGTATGGCAATGCCATCATCGCGTCACCCAAGTTGATCAAAGAAAACCCCGCCGCACTCAAAGCCTTCTTGTCAGCGTTTGCCAAAGGCGCCAAAGACGTGATCGCAGACCCAGCCAAAGCCATTGAAAGCGTCAAAGCACGCGACGGCATCATCAACAGCGAACTCGAGACTCGCCGCTTGAAGCTGGCCATTGACACCGTCATCAACAGCCCTGATGCACGTGCCGAAGGTTTCGGTCAAATCAAAGGTCCCCGTCTGTCGCTCATGGCCTCTCAAGTGTCCGATGCGTTCAGCACCAAAACCCGTGTCAAAGCAGAAGACATTTGGAACGGCGCCTTCTTGCCCACCGCCAAAGAACTCGATGTCTTGCCCAAGGGTAAGAAGTAAACAGGTTCTTGTGCATGACCGCTTCTCCTGAACATTTCGTCGATTTCCAAAACGTCTGGCTGGCCTACAACGACGAGTTGCTGGCGCAAAACCACTTCGCGGTTGAGGACATCAATCTGCAGGTCAAACAAGGCGAGTTCATCGCCATTGTGGGGCCCTCGGGTTGTGGCAAATCCACCTTCATGAAGCTCACCACGGGTTTGAAAAAACCCAGCCGTGGTGAGATTTATGTCGACGGTCAGCCTGTCAATGGCCCGC
Organism: Comamonadaceae bacterium; assembly: GCA_947454585.1. Classification (GTDB taxonomy): domain Bacteria; phylum Pseudomonadota; class Gammaproteobacteria; order Burkholderiales; family Burkholderiaceae_C; genus Limnohabitans. The sequence goes on along the minus strand of CANGML010000006.1, from coordinate 17,668 downwards.
TCAAAATCAGCGGCATGGCGTTCCAATCGCCCTCGCTGCTGCCTTGGCGGACCACGCTCGACAACGTGTTGTTGCCTTTGGAAATCGTGGAGCCTTACCGCGCCAACTTCAAAGCCAAGAAAGCGGAGTACGAAGCCCGCGCGATTGACCTGCTCAAAACCGTCGGTTTGGGCGGCTATGAGCGTAAGTTTCCGTGGGAGCTGTCGGGCGGCATGCAACAACGCGCCAGCATTTGCCGCGCCTTGATTCATGAGCCCAAGATGCTGTTGCTTGATGAGCCCTTTGGTGCGTTAGACGCCTTCACCCGTGAGGAGTTGTGGTGCACGCTGCGCGACTTGCATGCCATGCAGAAGTTCAACGTCATCTTGGTCACCCATGATTTACGCGAGTCAGTCTTCTTGGCCGACACCGTGTATGTGATGAGCAAGAGCCCTGGCCGCTTTGTGGTCAAACGCGACATCGATCTGCCGCGCCCCCGCGACTTGGAGGTGACTTACACGCCTGAGTTCACCAACATCGTGCACGAGTTGCGCGGCCACATTGGCGCCATTCGCAAGACCGGTGCAGCCATCCAGCAGTAATCCAGCAGCCATGAATAAAAAACAACTCGAAACTTGGGCGCCTTGGGGCCTGCTTGTGCTCACCCTGGTGCTGTGGCAAGCGGCGTGTTCGCTCTTCCATGTGTCTGAATTTGTCTTCCCCTCACCTCTACGCATTTGGGAGCAAATGGTCGAATTCCGCGATGTGATCGCCGCCCACGCTTGGCGCACCTATTGGGTCACCATGGTGGGCTTTGGCATTGCGATTGTGGTGGGCGTCTTGCTTGGCTTTGTGATTGGCAGTTCGCCCTTGGCTTATGCCGCGGTGTACCCACTCATGACCGGTTTCAATGCGCTGCCCAAAGCCGCCTTTGTACCGATCTTGGTGGTGTGGTTTGGCATTGGCGTGGGTCCGGCGATCTTGACCGCCTTCCTGATCAGCTTCTTCCCCATCATGGTCAACATCGCCACCGGCTTGGCCACTTTAGAGCCCGAGCTCGAGGACGTGTTGCGCGTCTTGGGCGCCAAGCGCTGGGATGTATTGGTCAAAGTGGGACTGCCGCGCTCCATGCCTTACTTCTATGGCTCACTCAAAGTCGCCATCACCTTGGCGTTTGTCGGCACCACCGTGTCTGAAATGACCGCGGCCAACGAAGGCATTGGTTACTTGCTGATTTCAGCAGGCTCCGCCATGCAAATGGGCCTGGCCTTTGCAGGCTTGGTGGTGGTGGGCGCGATGGCGATGATCATGTATGAGTTGTTCAGCATGATTGAGAAACACACCACAGCATGGGCGCATCGGGGTTCGCAAAACCACTGATGCAACACGCCAAAGTTCGCTGGCCTGCCATCGCCATTTGGCTGGTGGCTTGGGGACTTTTGGTGTCGCTGGATGGCACCTTCAATCTGGCGAATCTGTCCTTGCTGCTGGTCCTTGCCAGCGCTATGGCTGGCATGTTTTTGTCTACCCCCAGTTCCCTGCTGGGCAGTGCAGCGTCTGTGCTGTTGTTCAACTGGTTTTTCATCGAACCGCGCTACACCCTAGAAGTGAATTTGCACCAAGATGCCTTGTTGCTGATCTCCATGCTGGGCGTCAATTCGGTGGTCAGTTACCTGATGACTAGGTTGCGTATCGCAGCGGAACTTGAAGCACAGCACGCACAAGCCGCCGAACACATGCAACAGTGGCGGGCGTCGTTGCGGGAAGCCACTGATGCGCCCACACAGGCGCAACTGCTGCGCGCATTTTTAGAGCTCAAAACCAAACACAGCGTCTCTGTGCTCCTCGCCGAACCGCCCCATTTGATGGGCAACGCCAACGCACTAGACCAACAAGGGCTGAAGGCCTGCATGCAGCAATTCGCAGCGCTAGGTCCCGGCTCCGGTCGTCACGAAAACCAAAACACACTGTTTCTCCCTATCCGAGGTCAGGCTCGAGCCTTGGGCGCGGTGGCCATCCACCGACACACATCGCAAGCGTTAGATGCCTCCACCTTGCAGCAACTGCAACAAGCCTGCGATCTGCTGGGCTTAGAAATGGAACGGGCCCTGAGTTTGCAACTGGCGCAACTGGCCAAGCAAGACGCCCAAAGCCAAAGCCTGCGTAACACCTTGCTCACCTCGATTTCGCACGACTACCGCACGCCACTGGCCAACCTGATGGGCGCTGCCTCAGCGATTCATGACCAAAGCAGTCGACTGAGCACCGAAAAAATTGAAGCCTTGGCCAACACGGTGATCAGCGAAGCGCAGCACCTGCACCGCATGACCACCAACACCTTGCAGCTCGCTCGCTTGGATGCAGGCCCACTGCAGATCAAGAAAGACTGGGAGTCACTGCAAGAGTTACTGGGTTCTGTGTTGGCGAAGGCTCGGCAACGCTTTCCTACACGCCAGATCGTGGTGGACATGCCAGAAGGTCTGCCGCTGATTCACTGCGATGCCATTTTGTTGGTCCAACTCTTCGACAACTTGCTTGAAAACGCCGTCAAGTACAGCCCAGACAACACGCCCATTCATATCCGAGTGCAGCAACACATGACATCGCTAGAGATACGGGTCATCGATAGCGGCTCAGGCATTTCGGATGCCTGGAAAACCAGAGTGTTTCAAGCCTTTGAACGTGTGCATGACGACGTGGCCCAAGCCGATGCCTCAGATGCACACCACCTGCGCCGAGGCATGGGGGTGGGACTCGCTGTTTGCCAGGCCATTGCCAAAGTACACGGTGCCCACATTTGGGTGGAAGATCACGCACCGCAAGGCACCGCACTTTGCCTGTCGATGCCAGTTCTGCCACAGCCCGATATGGATTTGCGAGAAGTTTGACGCATGGCTCTCAAGGTATTGCTGGTTGAAGATGACCGAGAGCTTCGGCACACCCTGCGCGATGCCCTCGTGGTCGAGGGCTATGAGGTGCTGACCAGCGGCAGCGCCGCCGACGCACAAGCTGTGTTGCGCCATGCCCATGCGTCGGACCAGCCGCTGGACTTGCTCATTCTTGATTTAGGCCTCCCCGATGGCGACGGCGCAGAGGTGCTGCGTGCGGTGCGGGCGCAGCACACCCTGCCCATCTTGATCATTTCAGCCCGCCATGACGACGGCAACAAGGTCCACTTGCTCGACGCGGGCGCAGACGACTACCTAGTCAAGCCTTTCAGCATCAGCGAACTTCTGGCACGCATGCGGGTGACACTGCGTCACAGAGGCACGGTGGTGTTGGCCCCCCAAACCCACTACCAATGTGGCCCGCTGCAAATTGATTTGGCAAAACACACGGTCGCCAAGCAGGGCGAGACGGTCCACCTCACGCCCACCGAGTTCAAGCTGCTCGCCAGATTGGTCCGCCAAACAGGACAAGTGGTCACGCACCGCCAACTGTTGGTGGATGTGTGGGGGCCTGAGTTTGTTGAGCACACCCACTACCTGCGCTTGTACATGGGTCAACTCAGGGCCAAACTCGAGGCCAACCCCACAGAGCCTGTGCTACTACTGACCGAGCCCGGCGTGGGCTACCGACTGGCCGAAGCAGCGCCATAACCGCACAACAACGCACGCCTCCCATGACACTTATGCGTTCCTAACGCCAGGTCTGGCAACCTGCATGCACTTACATAGGAGTGTTCATGTCAGACCTTGATTCAGACAACCCCTCGGCGCATATCAAGCGCCAAACCAAGGCGGCGCTCACGCTGGGCGCCATCGGCGTGGTGTATGGCGACATCGGCACCAGCCCGCTGTACACCGTCAAAGAAGTCTTCTTGCCCGCCACCGGCGTGGCCATGACCCCTGAAAACCTGATTGGTGCGGTGTCTGCCATCTTTTGGGCCTTGATGCTCATCGTCACACTCAAATACGTCATCTTGATCTTGCGGGCCGACAACCGTGGCGAAGGTGGGGCTCTGGCGCTCACCGCGCTGGCCGCCAATGCGGTCAAGCACAACCCCAAATTGCGCCACTTCTTGTTGCTGCTGGGTTTGTTTGGTGCCACCTTGTTTTATGGTGACAGCGTCATCACCCCCGCGATCTCGGTGCTCGGTGCGATGGAAGGCCTGCAAGTCATTGCACCCAGCCTCGAGCCCTTCATCGTTCCAGTCTCCTTGGTGGTGCTGGCCATGCTGTTTGTCATGCAACGCTGGGGCACGCACTTGGTGGGCAAATTTTTTGGCCCCATCATCGTCTTGTGGTTTTTGGTCTTGGGCGCAACGGGCGTGGCGCAAATCATCCAAATGCCCATGATTTTGGAAGCCCTCAACCCTCTGCATGCAGCCACCTTTTTATGGGACCGCGGCCCCTTCATCTTGGCCGCTGTGGGTGCCATCGTGTTGGCGCTGACAGGCGCCGAAGCCTTGTATGCCGACATGGGCCACTTTGGTCGCAAGCCGATTCAAATCGCTTGGATGGGTTTGGTCTTGCCCTCCTTGGCGTTGCACTACATGGGCCAAGGCGCCTTGCTCATGCGCGATGCCTCGGCCATTGAGAACCCCTTCTTTCGGATGTTTCCACAAGAGTGGCTGATTCCCGCCGTGGTGTTGGCCACCGTGGCCGCCATCATTGCTTCGCAAGCGGTCATCTCTGGGGCTTACTCGATGACCAAGCAAGCCATCCTGTTGGGCTTTTTGCCGCGCATGGAGATCAAGTACACCTCCGAACAAGAGGTGGGCCAAATCTATATGCCAGGCGTCAACTGGATTTTGTTGATCGGGGTTGTGGCTGCGGTGTTGGCCTTCAAAAGCTCATCGGCATTGGCGGGGGCTTATGGCATTGCGGTCACGCTCACCATGGTCATCACGACCCTCATGACCTTCTTTGTGGTGCGTGACGCTTGGAAACTTTCTACCCCCTTGGCGTTGGGCGCCACATTGTTCTTCTTGAGCATTGATGTGTTCTTGTTTGCCGGTTGCATCATCAAGTTTTGGGATGGGGGCTGGTTTCCCTTGGTCATGGGCCTGACCTTGTATTTGGTCATGACCACATGGGCCAAAGGCCGCGAACTGGTGGTGGAAACCATTCGCCGCGATGGCTTGGACTTGCACACCTTCATCCAACACATCGACGCAGGCAGTCCGCACTTGGCCCAACGCACCGCTGTATACGCCGTGGCCAATCCAGAAACCGTGCCTCAAGCCCTGCTGCACAACATGAAGCACAACCAAGTGCTGCATGAAAAAAACATCATCTTGACCGTGGTGTTTGAAAACGACCCGTGGATCTCCAACAAACAACGCGTCAAGGTCGAACGCCTGAGCGAGCACTTCTGGCAAGTGTGGGTGCGCTTTGGTTTCATGAACACCCCTGATGTGCCCAAAGCCCTCGGTCTGTGTGCAGAACACGGTTTGGACATTCCCGTCTTTGAAACCTCTTACTTTTTGAGCCGTGAAACCGTGGTGTCCACACCCGGCGGTGGAATGGCGCAGTGGCGAGAAAAACTGTTTTCAGCCATGACGCGCAACTCAGGTGGCGTGGTGGAGTTCTTCCACCTGCCAGACAACTCAGTGGTTGAACTTGGCACAAGGGTACAAATATGACCGAACACACGCTCCCCATCACGCTCAAACTCACAGGCAAAAACGGCTTGGATCCCCGTGTGTCGGCCGAACTGGCCATGACCGCGGCGAAGTTTCACAGCCACATCACCATTGCGGCGCACCACCAAGCGGTGGACGCTAAATCGGTGGCGCACGTCATGGGCCTAGGCGCAGACCACAACGATTTGGTAGAGCTTCACGCCGAAGGCGACGATGCACAAGCCGCCATCAACGCGCTGATTGCCGTGATCCAAAAGTAAGCTTGGCAGCCCCGCCCACGCTCTGCTGAAAAGCCGCTTTTTGAAGCGGCTTTTTTTACGCCTTTACTACTCATCGGCGAACGTCTCATCATTGATTATCTAGATTTAAATCGATAAATCCTTCTAATTTACGAATATCATTAACCCCACTTTTGGTCGGTTTTCTCCTCTCAGAACTGCCGATTCCCAACCCTACTTCCATGGCGCAACTTATGGCATCTTCCACAGACCACAGCTCCGAGCAACAAGGCCTCGGGACCTCCTCCACCGATAAACTCTTTCTGGCTTTTCTAGTCGTTGTCGTCGCCGCTGTCACCTGGCTGGGCGTGGTGAACTACCAAGAAGCGCTCAAAGTAGAACAAGCCAAAACCAACGGCGAAGCGTGGGTCGAATGGCTGACAGAAGCCGGCACCACGCGGTTTGACGCCGACACAAAACTCTCGGCCTGCAAAGGCGGCATCAAGCCGCCAGCCGATGCCAAGGCCGACACCCCGGGCACCTGGGGGGTTTGCTTGGCACACATCTTGGCCAACACCGAGCTGAAGGACCAAGTGAATGCGTTTTTCAACAAAGCACCCCACTTTGTGGCGGCCTGTGATCCCAAAGATCGCACCTTGATGGGTGCCATTCTGTTGGAAGACTTGATGCCCACGCCCCCCGGTTCAGCCACGCCCTTCGTGGCGTCGCAACTGTTGGAAACCGACAGCATTGACTACAAGATGCAGTTGCGCCTTTCTGTGTGTGACAAAGGTGGTTACGCCATCAAAGTTGCTGAATTTGAATTCTGAGGTCTGACATGCAAGTACATAACAAACAAGACAAATTCTTAGAAGACCTCGACGTCAAAGCCATTTTGGGCCAAGACGTAGAAGCCGACATCGACCGCAACTTGCCTATGCGCAAGTGGCTCTACTCATGGCTGCTGGACCCCAATATCCCCGGCAACTTCCAAAAAGAATTGGACAAATGGATCAGCTACCTGATCATCGTCAACTTGTTCACCTTGATGTTCGAGCACGTCCCTGCCGTGTATGAACCTTACCGGGTGTGGTTTGAATGCTTCGACATCTTCTCGGTGGCGGTGTTCACGGTTGAATACCTGATGCGCTTTTACCTCGCCCCAGAGGACGAGGAATTCAAGCACCGCAAGAACGCACGCCTAGGCTTTGTGACCAGCCCATTTGCCATCATCGACTTCTTGGCGGTGGCCCCCTTCTATTTGCAAGCCTTCATCCCGATCGACTTGCGCGTGTTGCGATTCTTGCGACTCTTGCGGATCATGAAGCTGTTCCGCGTCTTGATTCCCGCGATTGCGGAGTTCAAAGAACTCAACAAAAACCGCACCTTCCGCCAAAAAGTGCACGCCTTGGTGTTCCCTAGCGAATTTGGCGGCACCATGCATCACATCTTTGAGGTGTTCATTGGGGTGTGGGTGATTTTGTCGGTGTTGGCCGTGATCTTGGAATCGGTCAAAAGCATCAACTACATCTTGCATCTGCAATTTGTGATTTTGGATGCCGTTGCTGTGGCGATCTTCACCGTCGAATACTGCATGCGCATTTACGCTTGCGTCGAAGAGCCTGGCTACAAAGGCGCCCTCATCGGACGCTTCAAGCAAGCCAAATCGCCGTCCACCCTGATTGACTTTTTGGCTGTTTTACCTTTCTTCTTAGAAGTGTTCTTGCACCACCTGATCGACTTGCGCTTCTTGCGCGTCTTCCGTTTGGCGCGACTGCTCAAGCTCACCCGCGGCAGCGATGCCACGGCCGTGTTGGTCAAAGTGGTGGTGCGCGAGTGGCCTGTCATGGGCGCTGCGACCTTCATCATGATGTTGCTGTTGGTCTTGACCGCCAGCTTAGGCTACTTGTTTGAATACGATGCCCAACCTGAGAAGTTCGAGAACATCCCCACCTCCATTTACTGGGCGGTGATCACCTTGGCATCGGTGGGCTACGGCGACATTTCGCCTGTCACGCCCATGGGCCGTGCCATGACCAGCATCTTGGCCCTGATGGGTATTGGTATCTTCGCCATCCCGGCAGCGTTGTTGGCCTCGGCTTTCAGCGATGAGTTGGTGAAAGAACGTGACCTCTTGAAAGCCAAGCTCTTTAGCATTCTGAAAGACGGTCACATCAGCGAAGCCGAAGCCGCCATCATTCGCACAGAAGCCAAACGCCTGCACCTGACGGTGGAAGAGGTGAACAAGCTGATTGAGGTGGTGATCAAGGAGCACGAGCTTGAAGAGCGCAACCCATTGCCCATTCACAAGATTGCCGAGAACCCGGCCTTGGCGGTAGAACACTACAAAGTGTTGTTGGGCCAAATCCGACAACTCGGCGTGCAAGTGGATGCCGCACAGTTTGACCAAGCTGCACAGCAAGGGGAACGACTCTCGGCCAGCGAATTTGCTTTGTGGCAAAAAATCCAAGGCAAGTCATAAGCACCGCTTGACTTGATCACCTCAGCCTCCAAGCAAGCGGTCACACAGATTGTGTGACCGCTTGTGCATTAAGCCCCTTGTCAATTCAATCTCGTTAGACCCTCGCCATGACTACAGGTTTCAAGAAAACACTGATGGAAATCTTAGATGGCTCGCCCAAACATGCGGCGAGCCATTACGTTGAATTGGTCATCACCTGTGTGGTGCTGGTCAACTGCTCTGCAGTGATTCTTGATTCAGTCCCAGAAATTCACGCCCTCTACAAAGACTTCTTCCACGAGCTCGAATTTTGGAGCGTCATGTTCTTCACAGGCGAATACCTCTCACGCGTGTGGTCCTTGGGTGCCAAATACGACAAAGAACACGGGGGCTCGTGGAAGGGTCGCTTTCAATACATGTTCAGCCCGTTTGGTTTGGTTGATTTCTTTGCCACCATGCCTTACTACATGCACATGTTCTTCCCCGGTCTCGACCTGCGCATCTTGCGTGTCTTGCGATTGCTGCGAATTTTGAAGCTGTCCAAGTACAACACCGCACTGCAAGACTTGTTTCATGCCATTCACTCAGAGCGGCAAGCCTTTGGTTCGGCGGTGTTCTTGCTCACCATCGCCACCATCGTGTCTGCGTCATTGATGCACTTTGCCGAGGGCCATGAACAGCCCGAAGCCTTTGGCACGATTCCGCACTCCATTTACTGGGCCATCGTGACCATCACCTCGGGCTACGGCAACGTGGAGCCCTTGACCAAGCCCGGTGAAGCGATTGCGCTCATCACCGGCTTTTTGGGGGTGTGCATGGCCGCGATCATGACCGGTATCGTGGCCTCCGCGTTTTCAAACCAAGTCGCCCGCAAAAAAGCTGCTTTTGAAGCACAACTGCGTGAAGTCTTCAAGGACGGCAATATGTCGGATGAAGAACAGGCCACGCTGAAACGATTACAGACGCATTACCGTCTCACCGACGAGCAAGTCGAAGCCATGATGCTTCGTGCCAAGAACAAATCTTCTGCCAAGGAATGAGCGCACCATGACCTCCGTAGCGCCTAGCCCCTCAACGTATCAACGTATCAAACGCCGCACCTTCGAAATCATGGAAGGTGAAGTACCTGACAAGTACAGCCACTTTGTGGAAATTTTCATCGCACTCTTGGTGGTGGCCAATGTGATTGGCATCATTTTGGAATCGGTCCCCGAAATCCATGACGCCTTCTTGCATGAGTTTCACACCTTTGACTTGTTCAGTGTGGCCGTGTTTTCAGCTGAATTTATCTTGCGTGTCTGGTCTTATGGCGAGAAATATGCCCACCAAGGCGGTAGTCCATGGCAAGGTCGCAAAGAGTATTTGTTCAGCTTTTACGGCATCATTGATTTTGTGAGCACTGTGCCGTTCTATTTGCAACTGCTTTTTCCAGGCGCCGACTTGCGTGTGTTGCGCATGTTCCGTTTGATGCGGATTTTCAAGCTCTCGCGTTACAACAGCGCCTTTGAAGACATGGTGGCCGCCGTGAAGGCCGAGCGCGACTCTTTCTCTTCGGCGGTGTTTTTGCTGTTCATCAGCTGTTTGCTGTTTTCCTCGCTGATCTACATCATTGAAGGTCACGAGCAACCGGAAATCTTCCCATCCATCCCCGCAGCGATGCATTGGTTTGTCATCACCATCATCTCGGGCTGGGGCAACGTCGATCCGGTGACTTTCGTGGGCACGATCCTCGTGATCCTGACGCAAGTCCTGTCCATTGCCTTGGCCGCGATTCTGACGGGTGTGGTGGCCACGGCTTACACGGCGCAGGTAGAGCGCCGCCAAGCTATGTATGAAATGGAAGTTCGCGCCGTGTTGGCTGACGGTGTTGTCACAGAAGAAGAACAAAATAAGCTCAAAATCATGCAAGCCAAGTTGGGCATGTCGGATGAGCAAGTCGAAGCCATCAAACACCAATTGGAAGAAGAAAAGCACATCTCTGCTGCCAATAGAAAATAATTCACTTTTCAAACTCGGAGTCAACGATGGATAACGGCGCCTACCAAAAGTACAAACAAGAAAATCCTGACGTCTACACGCCACTGTCTACCTACGACTACCTTGATGAGTTTGTGCACACCCTCACCAACGCCGAATTGGTGGTGTGCGCAGTGGCCATCGTCTTGGCCTTGATCGCGATCTACAAAATCTTTGCCAAGCGCAAAGATAAACATTTGGATGACGATGAAAAATAAAGGAGAAAACCATGAGTGACGTGCCAGAAACAGAACTGCCAGATCATGGCAAAGACCCCTTCCGCACACAGTGCGCGATGTTGGTGTCGTGCTTGGCCATGTTTTTAGCCATTGCGAGCTTGGGCGGCAACAACGCCTCCAAGGAAAGCATGAGTAACAACATCTTGGCATCCAACGCCTACGCGTTTTACCAAGCGAAAAACATTCGTCAGACCGATTACAAAATTGCAGCGGATGACCTTCGCATTCAACTGACGAACGAAAAGCTCTCCCCAGCGGCCAAAGCGCTGATCGAGAAGAAACTCGAAGGCTACGAAAAGAACATCGCACGCTATGAGTCCGAACCGGAAACGGGCGACGGCAAAAAAGAGCTCATGGCCAAAGCCAAAGAGCATGAACACGAGCGAGACATTGCTTTGCGCCAAGACCCTTGGTTTGACTACGCGGAGGCCTTGTTGCAGATTGCCATTGTGTTGACCTCTGTTGCCATCTTGACGGGCGCACGGGTGCTGTTTTGGGTGCCATGTGTTTTAGGCATCATGGGCATCTTCTCCACCATCAACGGGTTTATGCTGTTCATCTAAATCGCACAAAGAAATAAAAAAAGGCCGCTCACTGAGCGGCCTTTTTCTTGGGCGAACAATTTAGAGGTCTTTCGTGCGGTGTTTGATGTCTTCTTCGGACATCAATTCCAGCTCATAAGCACGGTGCTCAGAAATCCACTTGCGCGCCACCATCATGCGCAAAATCGTTTCGCGGGAAGCGGGTGATGTGTTGTCTTCTGTCAATTGTTCACCGAACAGCAGCACCATGATGGTTTTGCCCACGATGTTCAACAAAATACCAAACAGTACCAAACCCATCAACATGGTGACCGCGGCAATCACACGTCCGCCAAAGGTGAGTGGGAACATGTCGCCGTAGCCGGTGGTGGTCAACGTCACCATGCACCACCACATCGCAGCAGGGATAGAGGTGAAGAAACGCTTGTCTTCGGGGATAGCGTTGCCGCTGATCGGGTCCACCGGCATGAACTTGGCGGCTTCTGGCGGCGCGTCTGCAGGCAATGGGTTGGCTTTGATTTCTGCATCCAACTTGGCTTGGCCGAGCGTGATGGCATCCGCAGAGTACAAGTCACCTTCAACGTAATACATCAAGGTACTCGAGATCATCACCACCGAAAACAGCGCAATGAAATAAATCTTGAGGTTGGTCAAGATGGGGTTGGAGCTCTCTAACTTTTGCTCCAACTGCTGCAAGGCAATGCGTGCCATCTTCAGTACTCGCAGTACTCGGACCACGCGCAAGACACGGAAAACTTTAGAGCCTTGCAAGGCCGTCAAGTTCATGATGGTCAAGTAAGTGGGCAAGATGGAGATCAAGTCCACCAAGCCCCAAAAGCTGAAGAAGTACTTCACTCGGTCTTTGGCAAAGTACAAATTACCCAAGTAATCGATGGTGAAGAACAACACGGCGGCATATTCAATGTAGTTAAACAGCTGTGCATGCACCGTCGCATAGGGCTCGACGGTTTCGCCAGCGAGTGACAAGCACGAAATCAAAATCCAAAAATTAATGATGCCGACCCAGCGCGTGAACGCTGAGCTGGTGGGGTCTGTGAAGACGCGTTGAATCAGACTGGCTGAGTTCTCTGGGTTGTGCACATGTGCTTGCATCTGTGTATCTTTCCTTGTTAACTACCAAACGGGAAATTTGGATTGGATTTGATTTTATAAATCAGCCTTGCAGAACAAAAATAAATCAATCTCAAGTTCAATGAATTAGGATTCAAAAAAAAAACAGATGTAGCTATAAAAGTTAAATAAATGAAATAAATAATTTACAAAGACATCAATTGCGCAACAGTGACGGACATCGCGCGCATCAGGCGACGCAAGCGGATGAAGGGTTCCATCGGGTAGAGTGTCCCCCTATTAAATTTCAACACTTTGACCTCTGACTTAGCTATGCAAAGCACCACTGAGACGACCACATGGCGTGGCCGCATTGAACAATTTATCAACCATCATGCGATTCAGCATTTCCTCGTTTTTCTGATCGTGATCAACGCCGCTATTTTGGGCGTTGAGACCAATCAAAGTGTGATGGCGTCATGGGGCGACGAGTTAATTTTGTTAGATCACACCATCTTGTGCATCTTCATTGCTGAGATTGTTTTGCTCATTGCTGCCCGTGGACTGGCATTTTTCAAAGATGCTTGGTCTGTGTTTGACTTCATCGTGGTGGGCATAGCCCTGGTGCCTGCATCCGGCTCCCTGTCTGTCTTGCGTGCGCTTCGCGTGCTGCGCGTCCTTCGCCTGATCAACAAAGTCGAGAGCATGCGCAAAGTCGTCGGAGGCTTACTGAGCTCATTACCAGGCTTGGGCTCGGTGTTTGGCTTGATCATGATCATCTTCTACGTCGCCTCGGTCATCTCCACCAACCTGTTCCACAAGGACTTCCCCGATTGGTTTGGCAGCTTGAGCACCAGCGCCTTCACCCTCTTTCAAGTGATGACGCTGGAGAGCTGGGCAGACGGCATCGCACGCCCTGTGATGGAGATGTTCCCCTACGCTTGGGTTTTCTTTGTCTTTTTCATCTTGATCGCCACATTCATCGTCTTCAACTTGTTCATTGCCGTGATCGTGGACTCCATCACCGCAGACAAAGACAAAGACGACCGCAACCATTCGCACCAATCCAGCGTGCAAGAAGAATTGCAACACCTGCGCAGTGAAATGGCAGCCTTGCGTCATCTGATTGAACAAAAAAATAGATGAGCGCGCATCACGGCCCCTCATCGCCCCTGGCCCTCGTTTACCAGTGGGCGTTTGACCCCGAGTTCAAACATGGCTTCCATCAGACGGTGGAAAAAAGCATTGCGCTCTTGATCGTGGCAAGTGTGTTCGCGGTCTTGTTAGAAAACACGCCGCAGATCTATCACAACTACAAGGCTTGGTTTCACCTGTTTGATGTGGTGACGGTGGGGATCTTCACCGCAGAATATGTGATGCGCGTGGCCACGGCACACCTGCATCCCGACTTTGTGGGTAAAAGTTTCCCTCGCCTGCGCTATGCCTTGAGCTTTTATGCCTTGGTCGACTTGGTGGCTATTGCGCCGTTTTACTTTGCACGCATGGTGGATGTGGACGTTGAAATGCTCCGCGTACTCCGGATTTTGCGCTTGGCTCGGATGTTCAAGCTCTCTCGCCAACTCATTCCGGCGTGGCATGAGTTTCAAGAACTCAATGCCAATCGCACCTTCCGCGCCAAGTTGTTTGCATTGCTCGAACCCACAGGTCACTCAGGTCGCTTGCATGCCTACCTCGACAACTTCATTGTGTTTTGGGTGGCCCTGTCCATCAGCTGTGTGATTTTTGAATCCGTCGAGTCCATTCGCAATTTGTTTGCCGTGGAATTTCACGTCATCGACTTGGTGGCCTTCACCCTCTTCACCCTTGAATACATTGCGCGCGTTTACACCGCACCCGAAAACCCCGAGTACAAACACCTGCGACTGAAGCGGTGGGCCCACATACGTTCAGCCTCCGCCATCATCGATTTGTTAGCCATCTTGCCTTTTGTTCTAGAGGCCCTGCTCAGCCAACATTTGGACTTGCGTTTCTTGCGTGTCTTCCGCTTGGTGCGCATGCTCAAACTCACACGCTACACCTCGGCGTTGCAGACGCTTTACAAAGTGGTGCAGCGTGAATGGCAGGTGATTTTTGCCTCGGTGTTTGTCATGATGCTGTTGGTGGTGCTCACCGCCAGCTTGGGCTTCTTGCTAGAGCACGAAGCGCAACCCGACAAGTTTGAAAATATTCCGCAATCGATTTACTGGGCCATCATCACCTTGGCATCGGTCGGTTATGGCGATATTTCACCCATCACCCCTTTGGGTCGATTGCTCACGGTGGTGGTGGCCCTGATCGGGATTGGCATTTTTGCCATCCCCGCTGGTTTGCTAGCCTCGGCGTTCACCGACCAACTGCGCATTGACCGCGAAGCTTTCAAGCGACGCTTGATGTTGGCTTTTGAAGACGGCATGCTTGATCACGCCGAAAAAGAACTGATCGTGGCAGAAGCCGAACGTTTGCATTTGTCGCATGACGAAGTCAAACGCCTGACCGACGAGGCGCGTGCCGAATTCGCTGCCAAAGAGGCCGAAGACCACACCCACGCCAACGGCTTGGTGCTCGACGCCAAAGCCCACCCTGCTCTGGCGGCTGCGCAGTTCAAGTTGCTGGTCGATCAACTCAGTTTGATCACCCAAGCGACCGGCGAAGATGCCCTGCGCAAAAGTTTGACGGCCATCCCCACCGAGCACCAAGCCGAGCTCGACGTTTTAGCCATTGTGGCGAAGAGAACTTTTTAACCTATGACACATTTCTACGAACCTCGCCTAGGCCACGGCCTGCCCCATGACCCGTTCAACGCCATCGTGGGCCCACGCCCCATCGGTTGGATCTCCACACGCAGCAACGAGGGTGTGTTGAACCTCGCGCCTTACAGCTTCTTCACGGCCTTCAACTACATCCCGCCGATCGTGGGGTTCTCCAGCATTGGCCCCAAAGACTCGGTGCGCAACATCCAAGAGAACGGCATGTTTGTGTGGAACCTTGTGACGCGCCCCTTGGCAGAGGCGATGAACCAAACCTGCGCGGCGGTAGGCCCTGAAGTGAACGAATTTGAGTTAGCGGGTTTGGCCACCGCCCCTTCACGCACGATGGACGTGCCACGCGTGGCAGAGAGCCCCGTGTCGTTTGAATGCCGCAGCACACAGATCATCCAACTCGAAGGCTTGGACAAACAAAAAATACCCACTTGGTTGGTCTTGGGTGAAGTGGTGGGCGTGCACATTGCCGACCACTTGCTCAAAGACGGCGTCTACGACACCGCCAGCGCGGGCCACGTCATGCGCGGCGGTGGCCCAGCGGATTACTTCACCGTGGGCCCCGATCAACTGTTCAAAATGTGGCGCCCCAAAGTGTGACCCAACGATTGATCAAGGCAGCAGGTCAGCGCCCTTGAGGTAATCCATCTTGCCCACATCCACACCGTTGTGGCGCAAGATGTTGTAGGTTGTGACCGTGTGGAAATACAAATTCGGCAAGACCCACTGCGTCAGGTAGGCGCTGCCTTTCATCTTCAGCACGCGCTCAGGCCCCGCAGGGAATGACACCACTTTGTCTTCGGCGCCTTGCAAACTTTCAGCCTTCACGGTGTGCAAAAAATCAATCGTTTTGGCGATGCGCGCTTGCAGTTCCTCAAACGTGATTTCGGTGTCTTCAAACTTGGGCGCCTCGACCCCACTCAAACGGGCAAAGCCATTCTTAGCGACGTCACAAGTGATCTGCACTTGGCGTGAGAGTGGAAACATATCGGGCGCCAAGCGCCCCCGGGTGAACACCAGCGGGTCAATCTTGCGAGCTTGGGCCGAGGCTGCACCTTTTTCTAGGATGCCGCTCAACGCGGTCAAGGTACGAACAAATTCAGGGATGGATAGGGCAATCATGGTGTCTCGAATTCAAAAAGTTGTTGAGGGGCGTCCCACATCATGGCGTGACGCTCGGAAGCGCTGAAGGCGGTTTCGTACACCTTCAACATAGGGCCATAGTCTAGGCGGTAAGGTGCTTTGAGGTAGGGCCAATCGGAAGCCCAGACGCAATGGCGCAGACCAAACGTGCGCACCAAGGCTTCGGTGAAAGGCCGCGTATCCCCAAACGGGTAGCCCGCTTGCGAGAACTTGGCAAAGCCAGAAATCTTGACCACCGCTCGGCCTTCACGACCCAGCGCCAGCAACGCTTGAAAACCAGCTTGCGCCACACCCGCGTTCAAGTTGGGGCGACCACAGTGGTCCACCATCATCTTCACGTCGACACGCGACAACATGGGTAAAAAGTCGAGCAGCAAATCATTCTCAACTTGAAACTGCGCCCACATGTCGAGCTGCTGGAGTCGCTGCAGCAATGGCTCGATGTTGGCGTAATAGTCAAAGCCCATCAACGATGGGTTAAAGGCCACACCCATCACACCTTGTGATTTGAACTGCTGCAGTTGTTCGAAACTGCAGTCATGGGGCACCACCGCAATGCCTTTGAACACCTCAGGGGCACTGGCGATGGCGTCCAGCAAACAGCGGTTGTCCATGCCATAGCCCGAGTTGGGGCCTACCAACAAGGCATGCTTCACCGCGTAACAGGCCATGACCTCTTGGAAGTATTTGGCGCTTCCCATCTCCTGCCCAGCAGGGTGGTAGGCGATGTGTTCGCCATACGGAAACCTGCTCGGCTCCAGCACATGGCAGTGCGAATCAATCTTGGGCGCGGTGAGGACAGACATCAATCAGAAGGTGGCAAGAATCGACTGACGCAACTCGTCGGTGATTTCGGGCCGCACACCAAACCACGCTTCAAAGGCAGGAATCGCTTGGTTCAGCAACATACCCAAGCCATTGGATGTCACATGACCGCGCTCTCGCGCAGCGGCCAGCAAAGGCGTTTCAAGCGGGATGTAAATCAAGTCCGACACCATGGCCGACTTGGGCAAGGCATCCAGACGAATGTTCAACGGCGGCTGGCCATACATGCCTTGGTTGGTGGTGTTGACCAGCATCGCCGCGCCCTCAAGAGCCGCATGACGCTCGTCCCACGCGTAGGTTTTGACCACACGGGTGTTGACGGACGCCAGCTCATCGGCCTTGGCACGCGTGCGGTTGATCAACCTAATTTCCTGAGCGCCTTCATCCATCAAGCTGATCACCACCGCACGGGCGGCACCGCCTGAGCCCAACACCACGATGGGGCCTGCATCGGCGCGCCACAGGGGGTTGGCATCTTTCAAACTTTGAATGTAGCCAAACCCATCGTTGTTGAAGCCATGCAGACGGCCATCGGGTTGCACCACGATGCAGTTGATCGCGCCCATGCGTTGGGCCAAGGGACTGAGCTCGTCCATCAGCTTCATCGCCATGATTTTGTGGGGCTGCGTGATATTGCAACCGGCAATGCCCAATGCAGACAAACCGCGCACGGCCGCTTCCACATTCTCAATCTGCACCGGAAAGTGACCGTAGGCACCTTTCACGTTGTACTTCTTAATCCAATAGTTGTGCAACATGGGGGAGCGCGATTGAAACACCGGCATCCCCATGACGCCTGCCAACTTGAATTGATTGCTGTCTGACATG
>CANGML010000005.1 GCA_947454585.1 Comamonadaceae bacterium | reverse complement strand
GGGTAGATGTAGGTGTTGCGCACCATGAACTCTTTCAGAATGTCGTTCTGAATCGTGCCGCTCAGCAGCTCCTGGCTCACGCCCTGCTCTTCAGCCGCCACCACGTAGCCTGCCAACACGGGCAGCACGGCGCCGTTCATGGTCATGGAGACCGACACTTTGTCCAACGGAATCTCGTTGAACAAGATCTTCATGTCTTCGACCGAGTCAATCGCCACACCCGCCTTACCCACGTCGCCCGTCACACGGGGATGGTCAGAGTCGTAGCCCCGATGCGTGGCCAAATCAAACGCCACCGACACGCCCTGTCCGCCAGCTGCCAAAGCCTTGCGGTAGAACGCATTCGACTCTTCAGCGGTGGAGAAGCCTGCGTATTGGCGAATCGTCCAAGGGCGCACCGCATACATGGTGGCTTGTGGGCCACGCAAGTAGGGTTCGAAGCCGGGCAGCGTGTTGGCGTAAGGCAGGTTTTGGGTGTCTTCGGCGGTGTACAACGGCTTGACGCTGATCCCGTCCAAGGTCTTCCAGTTCAGGGCGTTGAGATCACCGCCGGGGGCGGATTTAGCAGCGGCCTTGGCCCATGCTTCGAGGTTCGTCGCGTTGAATTCAGTCGGCTTTTGGCTCATAACAACTCACAGTTTTTTAGCATCGGCAAGATCATATCATTCATAATTATTGATTCAAAATATTATTCTGGCTTACAATGCGTGTCTATGTCCGCCGTCATGCTCACCCCTCGCGCCCTGTACGAAGAAGTCGCTGAACTGTTGCGTCAGCGTATTTTTGCGGCCGAATTAGCACCCGGCAGCTGGATTGACGAGATGCGTCTGGCCGAGGAATATGGCATCAGCCGCACCCCCATGCGCGAGGCACTCAAGGTATTGGCCGCCGAAGGCTTGGTCACCATGAAGGTGCGGCGCGGCGCTTATGTCACCGAGGTCAATGAAAAAGACCAACGCGATGTCTACCACCTGCTCTCTTTATTGGAGTCTGATGCGGCAGGCGTGGTGGCCACCGAGGCCAGCACCGAGCAGCTGCAAGATTTGCAAACCCTGCACGCCGAGCTCACAGCGGCTGTGTCGGACCGCGAAAAGTTTTTTGAGGTCAATGAGCGCTTTCACATGCGCTTGCTAGAAATTGCCAACAACCGTTGGCGCGACCAAATGGTGGCAGACCTGCGCAAGGTCATGAAGCTGAACCGCCACAACTCGCTGTTCAAGAGCGGGCGCCTCGAAGAGTCTCTCAAAGAGCATCAAGCGATCATGGATGCCTTGCAAATGCGTGACCCAAGCTTGGCTGCCAAGCGCATGACCGAGCACTTTGCCAACGGCTTAGAAGCTGCCAGCTAAGCCAATTTGGGTGGGGGTTGTTTGACGGCCAACACCAGGCCGACACCCGACAAGATCAACAGACCCCCCGCCAAGTGGTGCAAGCCCAGAGACTCACCCAACACCAGCCAGCCGATGACTGCGGTGTAGATAGGACCCAGATAAAGCGTCATTGCGACACGACTGGCCCCTAAGATTTTTTGTGTCCAGCCGTAAATCCAATACGCCCCGACACCCGGCAGCAAGGCGACAAACGCCATCATCAACAAGGCTTGCTCGCCGACTTCGGGGGTGTCCACTTGCCACAACTCCCACGCGGCGAACGGCAGCAACACCACCACGCCACCCCAACAAATCGCCGCCAATTGCGCTGTGGAACTCATGGCTGTGGGCCATCGTTTTTGTAACAAGGCATAAGCAGCCCAAGAAATGGCAGCGGCCACTATCCACAAATCCCCAGGCACCAACTGCACCTGCGCCAAATGCTGCCATTGGCCCTTCACCACCACATGCACCACGCCCATGAGCGCCATCAGTACCCCCAAGGATTGGCGCTTCGAAAACCGCTCGCCCAGCCACAAGACTGAGCCGACCGCGATCATCACCGGCGATGAGGCGTAAATCAGGGAGATGTTCATCGCCACCGTGCTCTCGCCCGCCAAGTACACCCACGCGCCGCAGATCCACATGCCACAGGCACCTAAAGCGATGTAGCGCCACATCTGCGCGCGCAAGGTGTGGCGGTGCTGCCAAAGTTCTTGGCGACTCACGACCGCCAAGATCAAGCCCGCCAAAGCCCAGCGCCCCAAGGCCAACACATGCGGCGACACCACGCCTGGCGCTTTGCGGGCCACCACCATGTTGACGGTCCACAGCAAGGGAATGAACCACATCAAGCCCAGCGCAATGCGTGTCTTGGCTTTGAGTCGCAAGGCGTCAGTGGGCATCCACAGGTCTTTCTGCACCTCGGGCCAAGGCCTCACGCGCGATGGCTAACACCTCCCTTGGCGGCAAAGGTTTGAGCTGGTGGTTGCTCCACACCTGACGCCACAAACGTGCGCCGCGCTCGCCATGGTAGAGACCGAGCATATGGCGCGCAATCGCATACCAAGGGCAGCCGTCCTCGGTAAAGGAGCGCTCCATATAGGCCACCATGGCTTCTTCTACCGCTTCACGGCTGGGGATCTCGTGTGGGTCGTTGTAGAACTCGGCATCCCAAGTGGTCATGAGCCATGGGCGGTAGTAAGCCTCACGCCCCAGCATCACGCCATCCACATGCTGCAAATGTTCAGCCATTTGCGCATTGCTGGTGATGCCGCCGTTGATGGCAATGGTCAGATGGGGGAAGTCTTTTTTCAGCTGGTAACCCAGCTCGTAGCGCAAGGGTGGGATTTCGCGGTTTTCTTTAGGGCTTAAGCCATCGAGCCACGCGTTGCGCGCATGCACGATGAAGACCTTACAGCCTGCGTCACTGACCGTGCCCACAAAGTCACGCACAAAGCCGTAGCTCTCGATGCGGTCAATGCCAATGCGGTGCTTGACGGTCACGGGTAGGCTCACCACATCCATCATGGCTTTGACGCCGTCGGCCACGGTGTGCGGTTCGTTCATCAAGCACGCACCAAACGCGCCGCGCTGCACCCGGTCGGACGGGCAGCCACAGTTCAGATTAATTTCGTTGTAGCCCCACTGCTCGCCCAGTTTGGCGCCATGCGCCAAATCAGCCGCATCGCTGCCGCCCAACTGCAAGGCCACGGGGTGCTCTTCGGCATTGAAGCGCAAATGACGCTGTGTATCGCCATGGCGCAGCGCCCCGGTGGTGACCATCTCGGTGTAGAGCAAGGTGTTGCGGCTGAGCAAGCGATGGAAATATCGGCAATGGCGGTCGGTCCAATCCATCATCGGCGCAACACTCGTCCGCCACATGCTGAGTGGTTGATGGATAGCGTCTTTTTTTTCTGAAAATTGCTGCATTTAGGCCATTGTTCACGTGACGATGTTGGGCTTTGCGTCGAAACAGCATCCAAACAACATCAATATGTTGAATCCAAGTGATGCCATTGGATACTGTTGTCCGGTTTTTTAACCATGAAACCGGACTGAATCAACTCTGCATAGTCAGGCACATAGTTTCGCGTGGTGTCCGCCAGCAACCATACCCATGGATCCTCTTTGAAAAACCAGTAGCCACGTGGACCCGTTTGACGGTCGATCGACGCATAAAAACCATCCAAGGCTGGCACGATGTCATCATAAATGCTTGCGTCCACCGCAAACTCTGTCAGCAAATGCCAACCACCGTCCTGACTTTTCACCAAATGCATCCGGTTCGCGATGCCCACGGCGGATAACAAGGAGGCCATCAAGATGGCTTGATCGTCGCAGTCACCGCCGCGAATTCGGAGTGTTTCCGCAGGGGATGCAATCAGGTCGCCTTGAACCATTTGCAGACTTTCCATGCGTATCGGATCGGGCACATAAGTCACGTTGTTTTTGACATATTCAAAAAGTGTTGCTGCACGCAGTAACGGCCCTGTTCCATGTTCGGGAAAGCCGCTCACCAAAGACACCGCCAATGAGCGCACGGAATAAGGGTCGACATGGTCCCGATAGTTAACAGGCCCAATTGGAAGGGTCTGATGCTGCAATTCTGTCGCCGCGGGGGGTTGGGCCGCATGCGATTGTCTGGGCTCGTGAGTCTGCGCCACTGCAGCCGGCTGTGTCTGAGCTTGAGGGGATGAGCCCTCCAAGGAAAGGTAGATCGTTAAAAACAAGACAATGTTCAGGTGCCCAAGGCCTCCCAAATCAGGGCTATGCCAAGTGACGGCTTGATGGGCTTGCTGAAATGCCGTTGTGATTTTTTCAAAATAAGTGGCACTTGAATCATGCCAAAGTACTGCGATGAACTTCGTCAGCCCACTCAAAATTTCCCCGCCCTGCGTCCAAGCATAGTTGCCAGAAAGCCAAGTTTCAGAGGACACCATGTTGTGCAGTTTTGCAATGACAAACCAGCCCGCACTCCACAAAACAATCGCAAGTGAAATGCGAATGATCCAAGTCCAAAAACTGAGCATGGAAAGGCTGGTGAAAAATTGCAACACCGCAAATAATGCAAGTCCCCAGTATGCAACTTGGCTCATGGTCATGGTCATGGTCCTATTCAATGATTCAACGCGTGTTCGATTGCAGCCAACATGCGCGACCGAGAGGGGCTGTCTGCACTTTCAGCTCGCCAGTTCAACGCGGCCATAGTCTCAGACAGCTTCGCCGCTTGCTGAAGATCACCCCGCTGTGTACAGGCCCGAATCATCATCGCTGTTGCACCTGCGCAATCGAGTAAAGTGCCTGGCCTTTCAGCATCCACTTGCTGACGGAAAGTCCGCAGGGCCTCTTCAAGGTGCGGCAGCGCATCGTCTTGATGACCTTGTGCGAGCAGCACCCGTCCAAGATCAAAGTGCGCCAGGGCCAAATCCCTCTGCCAGCCTTTTGTCTTTTCACCCTGCCGGACCAACTCTTGGCTGATTTCAAGGTTGGCCCGATGGTGAACCAGCGCCTGCTCGAGATCACCGCGGCACTCTTGGACCCATCCCAGTTCGGCGTGCAGGTCACTCAAGACATCCAGCCAAGCCTCATTGTGTGGGTCTTTCTCTAGCTGCGTTGTGTAGATGGCGAATGCTTGCTCGTAGGCCGGCTGCGCCTGATCGAGCTTGCCTTGCGACACCCAGACCTGCGCATGCCGGCTATGCGCGGTGGCCAAGGTGCCTTGTAAGTCAGAGTTACCACTGTCCTTCAGGGTCAGGCGCTGCGCGATCTCCAGCGCCTGCCGCGCGTGATCGGCTGCCCCGTCCCAGTCTTCACGCGCCCAGCAAAGCGCTGACATCCAATTGTGCGCATTCGCAAGACTGCGCTGCCAAGCAGCGTTCTTGGGTGAACGAACCACCGCCTGCTGCTGCACTTGCAAATCGCGTTGACCCAGAGCAAAAGATTCTTCGATTTGCCCCAAATCTTTAAGCACTCCGCTCATGCGACGCGCCTTCAAGCCCATGGAGCGCTGCCAGCCTGGGTTGCTTGGGTCCTTTTGAATCAGCCCTTCAACGATAGACAGGCTTCTGCGCAACGCAGCAAGCGCCCGACTCGGCTGCCCCATCGACTTCAGCAGCCCGCCCATCTTGGCAAATGAATCAGCCAAATCGCCTTGCCAATTGGCATGGGCAGGATCCAAGGCGGCCAAACGCTCACTCACCTCCAAGCCACGCTCATAGTCGGCCATCGCCGCATCCATATCGCCACGTGATTGGAGCAGCGAGCCACGCCGCTCGTAGGCATCCCCTAAGTGACGCAAGTAGTCCGTGTTATCCGAATCTTGCTTCATCAACCGCTCACGCAAAAGCACACTTTGACGTGCGCTCTCCAGCGCTTCATCTAGGCGTCCCATGCTGTCCATCAACAAGCTGATGTTGTGATGGCTGATGGACAGGGAGCGAATCCAGTCGCTCACATCAGGCTCCGCCTCATGAAGGCGCTTAATCAGGACCTGGAACTTTTGGTAGTGAACCAGCGCACCCTCAAGGTCCCCTTTGGCCTTGAGCATGATGCCAATGTTGTTGTGGCTGCCGCCCACGTTGCGCTGGTACATGGTGCTGTCGGGGACTGCAAGCATCAGTTCTTCGCGCAGCGCCAAGGCGCGGCGGTGTGCGGCCAGCGACTCGTCGACGTCGCCCAAGGTACGCAGGATATTGCCCAAGGCATTTTGGCTCTGCGCCAAAAGGTTCTTGTACTCGAGGTTGTTGGGGTCCCTTGCCACCAGGGATTCGCGCAGGGTGAGTGCGATGCGTTGTTCGGCCAGTGCGGCCTCCACATCGCCCTGGTCACGAATGATCTCGGCGATCCGCACATGCGTTTCGCTGCGCGCCTGGTCATGAACGACGTCGCGCTCAGCGCCTGTCGCCAGCCGCTCCCAAAGTGCCAACGCAGCGCGCAACTCTCGGAGCGCTGTTGGGCTGTCGCCGCGTTTGCGCAGCACCATCCCGAACAGATCGTGACTGGCGGCCGCGCGCGCGAGGTCTTGCGGCGCAAGATCACTGCGCTGCGCGATTTGTGCCGCCCAGCCTGCGGCATGAACCGCAGCCGGGTAGGCCAAGGCCAGAGAGCGTTTCTCCCAATAACTCGCGACATCCAGCGCTATGCGATCTTGCGCAGCGATATCGTTGGCTTGGATTAATAGACCGAACACATGATGCGCCACGAATACGGGGACGGAGGCGGCAGACTGCTCATCCCAGACCCGCAGCAATTCGGATGCCAATGGGGCAATCCCGTCCTGCGCATCAATGGCGAAAGACCCCGCAACGGGTTGCCTGGAGCGCTCATCAATGCTGGTCAGCCAGCTGCGCAAGCTAGACTGCGAAAAGCGCACCGTGTCCCAAGCTGGGTCGCGGGCCATCTGGTCAGACTGGATCGACACCATCGATCCCAACTGGCCTAATCGCCTTCTGACATCCGTGACAGAAATGCCCAGTGCGCTGGCCAGCAAGGCCAAAGGTGTGGGCGCAGGCGAAGCCAGCATGAGTGCCAACAGCGGCTGGATCTGCGCATGAAAAACCTCGGACTGCACGAAGCGCCGTTTGAACGTTTGAAGATAGGCTGCCTGCATGCCTCGTGGCAATTCGATGACATCCTCGGGGTTGCAACGGCCCTGGCGAATTTCCTCGAGCAACAGGACGGCATATTGGAATGCGCCTTCACTGCGTTCGACCATCTGGTCGAGCACCTGCGCCGCGGTGCTGCGCCCTTGCTCGATGAGTTCACGTTCAAGGTAGTCACGCAGGTCCGTGCGCTGTTCAACATCATCGCCAGACAGCAGAATCACTGGCACATCAGACATCCAAGTCTGCACCTCCACATCAGGCTGACTGGTCACCGCCAGACGGAGCCACGCTGGCAACTTGCGCCATTCTTGGCCGACCAGTTCAGCCAGGTCGTTGCTGCCATCTGATTGCGTGGCCTCATCCAGCGCGTCGATCACAACCAACCAGGGTTTCTCGGGCGCAGGAAAATCGCCCGCCAAGGGGCCAATCAGCAGGGCATCAAACAAGGCGCGTGCGTCTTTTTCAATCTCTCGTTCCAGATCTAAGGCCATCAAACGTGCGCGGTAGGTATCCAGATACGTCGACAACTGATAGGCGATCGACAGGATGGCGCGTCTGGGATCCGCTTTGTCTACATGCCCAGCCACGCAGAAGTGGACAGCACCGGTCTCACCCCATTGGTGTGCCAGCATCGCTGCAACAGCGCTTTTGCCAAGACCAGAACCACCGCAAAGCCAGGTGACCTGACCGCCTTGCGGATCGTCCAACCATTGGCGAAAGCGTTCGAACAAAAGCTTGCGCCCTTGGAAGCGCGCGACATGGCGCTCGATATCCCCCAGGTAGTTCAGGGGCTGCAGAATCCTCAGCAACCGCTGTTGCCCGCCTTCGAAATCGAGCTTGTCTTGTTCAATCGCCTCGCACAGCCGCGCCATGCGCACCTGGAATCGATCAGGCTTTTGCGCTGCAGGCACGGCATCGCGCCAGTCCAAATATTGGATCCGACAGATCGACGTGGGCGCCCCACCCGGCACATCGGTGAGCAAAACCGGGATGATGGTTTTTTGCCGCTCCAAAGCCTTGGCCAGCTCATTCAAGCAATAGCCATCAGGACGACGCACCGAGTGCGGCGTCATGGTCAACACCACACGGTCGCACCAGCTCAAGCCCTGTTCGATGCGATCTTCCCAGTCCAAGCCGATGCCCAATTGTTCTTCGTCAAACCACACCTCGTGTCCGCGCGCTTCCAGGGCTGTCTTGAGTGCTCGAACTTCTGCCACGAAGGTGTCACGACCGTAACTGAGGAAGAGTTTCAGCTTGCGCACCGGTTCGCTGCTCACGACCATCGGTGCCGCTGCCCCCATCGCAGGGGCAGGTGCTGCCTCAGAAGCCGCTGGGTTCAAGCGCTGCGCGATCGCAGCCATGAGACGCTTGCGATGGCCCACCGACACCACGCCGATCTCGCGCAAGTTGTCCTCATCGAGGCGGGCCAGTGCCCAATCATCAATGTGATGGGCACGCATCGCATCCACATAATCTTGCAAGCCCAATGACTGGAGCCAGTTGCTGACTTTGTCTAAATCGATGTCGTTGGGAACTTGCATATACGTGACAAACTTTTGATTTTCAGGGTGCCGGCTGGGTCCAGCGGCGCGCCCACGCCAGCATTTCTGCCAGCGCATGCAAGATGGATTCACGGGCACGGTAGGCGTGCCCTTCGCAAGGGAGCATCACCAAGCGCGCCGTGCCACCATTGCCGGCAACAGCCGCATACATACGCTCGGACTGCATCGGGTGCGTGCCCGCATTGCCATCTGTCGCGCCATGGATCAAAAGCAGCGGTGCTTTGATGCGATGGGCGTGAGAAAACGGGGAAACCTGATGGTAAATATCTGGGGCCTCCCAATAGGTGCGGCGTTCCTGCTGAAAGCCGAAGGGCGTGAGTGTGCGGTTGTAAGCGCCGTTGCGGGCGATGCCCGCCGCCAATAAATTGGTATGGGCCATCAAGGTGGCCACCATAAAGGCGCCGTAACTGTGACCACCCGCCACGACGCGGCGGCGGTCAATCAATTCGCGCGCATCCAGTGTGTCAATCGCCGCAGTCGCAGAAGCCACCACCTGCTCAACAAAGGTATCGTTCATGTGAGCGGTATCGCCAACCACGGGCATGGCCGCATCCATCAGAACGGCCCAACCCTGCGTGGCAAAGTAGATGGGTGAGGCCCCTATGGGCCGAACGTACAACAAGTCCGAACCACGCATCTGCCCTGCCGTTTTAGCGTCTGAGTAGTCGACTGGATAAGCCCAAATCAACAGCGGCAGACGCTCGCCAGGCCGACGGTCCTTAGGCAAGTAAAGTGTTCCGGTCAGAGGAATATCGTCATGGCGTCGGTAACGCAAAATCTCCCGCGTCACGCCGTCCATGCGAACTACGCCCTCCTCGGGTTGCGTCAGCGGGCGCCGTTGGCCCGAGTCAGTATCGATCAGCCACAGCGATGGCGGTATCCGAGGCGTCTGGTGCTCCACAAGCACGGTACGCGAGTGCAGCGGTGCATTGGGCATCGTGGGCAGTACGGCGAGCACCCGCTCTACAGCGTTGTCAGCACTGCGAAACAGTTGCTGGGTGGTGCCGGTCTTCAGGCTCACCTGATCCAGGAAAGGACGCAGGCCCTGCGGCGTTGCGCCATCACCGGACAGCCAAGCCATGTCTCCTTCCTGAAGCACCTGATGCGTGCCTGCCTGCAACAGGAAGTCACCAGGGTGCGCGTAGGCATCGCGGTCGCTGCGGTCAAACAAGACCTGCGCCGGGCGCTCGGGATCGTCCAGAAACACAAGGGACGTGGTCCGCCAGCGGCGCTCCCGATCAAGCTCGGTCACGATCGCCTGCCCCGGCGTCGCTGTCCACAGCAAACTGATGAGTCGATGTCGCAAGCGCCTGACTTCTTGTAGGGTGTTGGTGAAGGGAGCCTCCAGCGTCCAGAGGCCATCTCGAAAATCAGCCTGACGGCGTGGATCACCACCGTCCAGCGCCTTCACGCCACACAGCGTTGCGGATTTCGCGGCTTGCCACATCACGTGGCGGTAGCCTGTGCGAACGCCGAAGCGAGGTGTGTCATCGGCCAAGGGCAACTGCGTGACCTCACACACCTGCTCGCCCATGGCCGACAGCACCTCGACCACGCGTGGGAATCCCCAACTGCCCACGCGGTAGGAAAACGGGGGTACCAGCCGGCTAGAAAGCAGGTAGCAGCCGTCAGGTGAGGGCTGAAGGTCTTCAAAAAGCCCCGCCTCCCCTATGAAATGCCAGCTTCCAGAAGCCAGATCTACACAGGCCCATTGGGAGGTGGCGTAATGCGTAAACAAGAGCTCATCGTGCAGATCACTCAAGAGGTCCTGGTAAGTGGCTACTGGCGCTGGGCGAGCCAAACTTTCCTGCATGGAGGGGCTCATCGGCACATCCTGCCTTCGGGGTGCATCGCCTCTGGCGGCAGGAATGGTGGCAACCCAAAGGTGCTGTCCCTGTCTAGAAAACACAAACGACTGTTCAAACAACACGTTGTTCACACGCAGCTCTTGCACGCGCCGCAACGCTCCAGTAGAAGAATCGCCCAGCCACAACTCAGTACTGTCCGGTGTATCGTTGGTAAATGCAAAGGCCGAACCCTCTGGTGCAAAAACCGGCAAACCGATCCGAGGCGACTGGGGAAGTTCCAACGTGATGCGTTCACCGTTGTCGCAACGCACCCAGTGAAGTCGTTTGCCATACTGGAGTTGTTGGCGTGCCCCCCTTTCGGGCGACAAACGGATGCCAGCTAATCGAAGTACAGGCTCAGCCAAATGCGTCAGCGGAGGATAGGTCTCAATGTCTACCAGCAAGACGCCTTGGCCATTCGGGCTGACGACAGCCAAGGGTGGACGCGGCGCATCCACCAAAGACACGATCTCAGGCGCAGGTTCACTGTATGCGTGTGCCCCAGGCAGTGACTGCTCTGGGTTGGGGGCATTAACCAACTTTGATTCCAAATCGCACGGCTATTTCGATCATTTCAGATTGATCAACTATCGGATCCCAAAGCAGTCGCTCTGCGACAGCTTCGACAAAACCTCTATTGCGCTCCAGGGTATCGATGACGTGATGGTATTGCTCATGTAGGAAATGGCGTACTTCTTTGCTTATTCGGTCATACTGAATGGGATCGACTTCTCCGGACCTCAACACCGCAAGATTGGATGAAGCAATGTCTGAGGTCATCATCTCGGGATGAAATCCAGAATATGCAAACAGGCTAAAGCACATTCGACTCACTGCCGCCAGATCTGAATTCGCACCAGAACTTACATTTGCGCTTCCAAAAAAAAGATCTTCAGCGGCTCGTCCTGCAAGGCAAATTCTTGCTTTCAAAAGCATGTTGTTGAAAGTAAAGTCTTCCATCTTGTCGTAGTAAGCCAGTGATTCGAAGACCACACCTAAAAAGTTTTTCGAAGGAACAACTGTGGCGTAGTCAGGGATGTTTTGCCCTTCCGATGCAATGATGGCGATGCATGCATGTCCTGCTTCATGAATTGCAGTTTTTCTCTTAGCAGATGCCTCGGCCATTGAAGGATCGGGGCGGGCATGTTCAACAACGCCCCGCAGTGCAAAATTTGCAAGGTCATTGAAGTTGATTTTTCTTGACTCAGATTTTGCAAACCGCTTGATTCTTAACACCAATAAGTCTTGCTGGTCGGGTTCTTCAAACTCGGATTGAAGCAGCAAACCAATTTTCTTTTGCGAATTTTTCAACGTTTGCTCGTCAAAAAAATCATGGCCTACTTTGGATAAAAACTTTGCACCTAGAAACTCTGCATTAGGCTTATCCGTCGTAAAAATTCGATCAAATGCCCCGACTTTTTTAAGCTCCCTGCACATCAATCGCTCAGAGTTGGCAGCCGTCACCACGACCACAGGGTTCTTCAGATCAAATTTAAGCAAATCTGCGTGCAGTGATTTTGAAAAACTAGTTTCATCGCTGTCAAAGGGACTAAAAATTGTCGGGTCTGGGTTGGATGCCATCCAATCACCCGACTCAAGGAACACCAGTGCAGGCGCATGCACCTGAAACTTTGAGCGAATATCTGGAACTAAGTCCGCCACATGAGACGCAGGCACCTCAAAAAAACGCATGCCTGCATCAGAGGCAATCTTGTTTAAAAGATCTAACGCTGTTGCTTGTTGGTCAGAAATAACCAACACGCCACGCCCGGCCAAATCCCAAGCCCCCTGATCTTGTAGCGCAATAGCGATCTTTAGCTCCCTGGCCCATTCGATAAAAATCTCAGGTGCGTAGAAGTCACCCCACTCTGCGGCTTTGGGCTGAGCGCGCCATGCCTGGAGGGCAGAAGTCGGGCTTTCAGCCAGCTCTAACTTTTCATGAGAGGCGCTGTTGGAATCTGATGAAAAAAGCCGCGTTAAAAGAGACATATCAATTATTACCAGTTGGATGTGATATCACTTTTGGATCAAGGGCTCCACCACTTGCCACCCTTGGTTAAGTTTGACGAATTGGTAATCGACAATTTTTCTTGTCTTTGGAATCCCCCCAAGCATTGCGCTTAGGCCGTCTTTCTTATTGACAAACTCGAAGTCAACCAACACCTGACAGGTCACCTTTTTATTTGCAATCGGACCACACGAGACCTTCTCTATCTCATTAATTCGCAATTGATCAATTCCAAGTACGTCACCTAGGTTGACACCTAAAAAGGTTTTTTCAATCAAGGGCGATGTGTCTTCTTTGATCGATAACGTAATGATTTTTTTGACTTCTTCATCGCTTGGCTCTCGTGTGCAACCCGTCAGCAATGCAGCGCAGGCGACAAAAATTAAGGTCACTATTGAGTTCTTCATCGTCTGATCTTTTTCACGAATTTATAGTGGCTTAGAACGGTCAGATGAATAGATATAGCCAGAAATTTCGGCCATTTTCTTATCGTTTGTGGTCGCTGCGTGTTGATGAATGCCCGTCAACGCTTGATCGACTTTATCAATCGCTTTGTTGTAACTTAATTCAGCTTCATGAAACTTATCAACGGGGATCTTGTTCCCAAGACTGTCAAACACATAGTCCGCTTCGAGCTCAATGCCAGCTTTTGCAATCAGCAAACGATCGCCCTCAATGATGGCAAAGTCGTAGGCACTTGGTTGGGAAAGCATGCGCGCAATCCCGGGGGTTGCTTGCAAAAACATCACAGACAAGATAATCAACCATGAGAAAAATGGTTCAGACTCAAAGCCGACACGACTACGATACAAGAAGCCAGTTTTTTGATGTAACTTGATCTGCTCTTGCACTTTCACGATTTGAACTGCAGTTAATTGACTCTCGTATTGCAATTTCAGCTTTTCTATTTGCGGTAATTTTCGACTGTTGTCTAAACTATCGCCAAGCGAAGTTAACTTGGTTTTGAGTAACTGTAGACAGGCCAAAAGATCAAGCTGACATTCTGGACTTACATCCGGTAATTCAGTGAGTAGCTCGGTCTTTTCAGTGGCGGTTCTACCCAATTCGTCCCATCGATTGACCAATTGAATGAACTCAGCAGCGCGGCCTTTAGCAAAGTCATCCACCTTTAAATCAGAGGAATCCCGATTGGCGTAGATCGCAGCTTCAATACTTGGCGACAAGACAAGTGTTTGAAGAGGAACGCCAACCGCTATGGACATCATTGCCGACAGCAAAATGCCCACGAAACCGGAGGCCAGACGTTTGCCACCGCCATCTAATCTGATGAGTACAGAGTTGCTGATGGTGAGAACAAATCGTTGTAGATTTAAAAAAATAAGCGTGACGATCATTGCCAAAACGAAGCATATGAGCCAAGGAGAAATTGCACCCCATTGAAATGTCGGCAAATTTGGATAGAGAATTTGAAAGAAAGCGTAACTGAATGAGAAAAGTGTCAGGCAGGTCATCGTGAACATGGCCAACCCAATGGATGTGTATTTCCTGCGTTCAGAAATATAGGGGCCGTCTTTCGTTCGAAAGTCATCTTGGCTATCTACGCCGCACAAGAACCAAAATATTTTTCTTAACGGGTTGAGTTGTGTTTTCACTTGTGCCCCGCTCACTCTTGCTTTTGAAGTTTGCCGACAAGCTCAGCCCATGATGCTTGGTCATTCACTGCCACTAATTTCTTTGTGGCTTGAACTTCCTCATGAGATCGGTAGAAATCGGCGCTTTGATCCCATCTCTCAAAAATTTGAGTTGGTACGATTTGCTGATCGTTCAAGCTACTTTGCACTTTATCGCTCATTCCAACAAACGTAGCTTTGGCGAACCTGCGGGCTTCGGCATGCCTTATTTTTTCATAGTCTTTTAGCGGCGATAGCCAAACCACATCGCGCATAAAGTCACCGATCACCAATAGCACCACGATGGTCAATGAAAGAAAAAATGCCATCAATTTTGATTGCCATAACAATTGCCACCGATCAGTCAAAACGCCTGACGCTTCGATGGCCTCCCGATAAGCTGTCACCTGCAAAGGCACACTTTGTGAAAATGCTTTTTCTAGCGTCCTCTTTCTCGTGTCTAAGTAACGAATATTTGCACTTAAACATTGTTGCTGGCTTTCTACCCCCCCCGCTCGACACGTGTCACTGACAGGGACATCATTCACAGCAACAACGGATTGCTCAACAAATTTAGGCGCCAATGGTTGAGGCAATGGCTGAGCCAATCGAAAATCAGCATCTTGTATTGAGACAGTACTCACCGGTTTTTGCTGATCACCAGTCGACTGGCTGACATCCCGTGTGATGTAGGTGATAACTTTTGAAAAATCTTCTTGTTTGGGGAAGTTACGAAGCACCGCTTCCGTAAACGGACTGTTTTTTCCATCTCCGTCAGAAGCCTTTTTTCCTGGGGCAGCTGCGAGCATGATGACGGTATTTCTTGATTGGTCTGCCTCGATCTTGGCCAAGCCCTGCTCCGTTGAACCAATAAAATCTCGACAGGCATCCAGCATGACTAAATTTAGCTGTGGCGTTCTTGTATCGATCTTTTCCACATAATCATTTGCGTCGATACCGTAGGCTCTCAGTGCCTGAACAGACAGGAACGGCGGGAAGTCGAAAGGAATAATGTAGTTTCGGCCCTTAAATTGCAATCCATGGCCTGCGTAAAAGACGAGACTGATATCCCCCGCATTGAGATGCTGCGTGTGATTAATCAATTTCTCAAGTATTTGATCGCGTCGTTCATCCAGGGACTCCACAACGTCAAATCCTAAACCTTGAAGCATCTTCTTCATGGCTCTGACATCATTTTTTGGATTGGGTAACTTCAGTTGATTTCTGTAATCAGACCCACCGATTAACAACGCTTTGCGATTGTTTTTGACTTCAGAACTTGTTAGCGATTTGATACTTGAAGATGAAGCGTTAGCCGGCAACCTTGTCAGGCTATCTCTGAGCCTGATGATCTCAAGCGTTTGTTCATCCATACGCGCTTTGAGTTCGCTTTGTTTTGCAAGTTCAAAGTAATTCACTTTGAGATCAATGCGCTCTTTCAACTCTTTTTCATGGCTAGATTGGGTCACTAGCAGCGCGAGTGGTTGGGAAAAAGCCATCGCCATCAAAGTAATCAGGACTAATCGCACGCGCGATGGGCGCCACATAGCCAGCCCATCGGGGTGCTGATGCAATTGATAGCCCCCCATCAACACAAACAGGCGTCTGAAATTAAATGCCAGCACAAAGGTGATGGCAAAAATAAACAGCGCAATTAGCCATTGATTTGCATGGCCCGTTGCACTCACAAAGGCAACGTAGCCGCCTCCCAAAGCAAATAAGGTGCACGACAAAAGCACCAGTGCCGTGCTCAATGAAAGCCAAGACCTTGGTCTTGGCTCTAACTGACGCCACACATGCTCGTCAAAACCGAATTTGCCGACTAACCAATCCATAAGGCTTTACCAGACTGAGTGACTAAGCTTCATTTTGGGGTGGTGTCTTATCAGCCGCTTGCGTTGCCACAGGAAGCTTGATCTCCTGAATCACATCTTGACTGATGTACTTACTCGGATCGCGTTCAATATCGGCCTTGACCTGTGCAAGAAAGAGTTCTTGCGCCTTCTTGGTCAGCTCGTCTTCAATCATCACTTTGCCAATATCTCGCGCAGCGATCAAATCAGCCTCATGGTAGGTGGCGTTTTTAACGTCCATGATCTTTTCACCCGTCTCTTGCGACAGCATGGTTTTGATATCAATTGCATGCGCAGCAATCACCTTACGTTTTTCATTTTCAGTCAGGTAATCGTAGGGGCTCAAGGAAAGCATCATCTTGAACAAAATTGGCGCGATTTCAAGAATAATCAAAAGTGCCGTCAGCATTTTGCTAGCTGTAGGCGCGATTTCTTCGGCAATATAGACACGCTCGATCAATCCGTCTTTTTTAGCTGCCTCAACTCGAATTTGTTTGAGATCCAGCTCACGCCTGGCTTGCATGGCGTCTATTTCTGCTTGAACTTGATCGATGTTTTGCTGAAGGTTGTTCAGAATAGGCGCATACCGTTGTTCAGTTTCTTTGAACTCGGCCTCAGCTTTGGCTTGTGTTTCACGCTTTTGTTTAGCAGCGGGTCCTTCACCCTTCTTGCCGTTCACAGATTCGCCATCAATTTCCTGCTCCAAACGCATACGTGCCGAATCAACTTGGATTTTTAGCTTTTTGAGTTCTTGCTCTTTTGCATTTCTTTGCTCAATAGCTTCTGCTCGTTTGGCATCTAGCGCCTTTCCTGCCTTGTCATACTCTACGTCGAGATTAGATTTGCGTTGCTTGACATGCTCCTCTTGCACCAACTGAAGCTTTGCATCAATTTCAGATTGCATGATTCGCAACTCGAGCGGCTTAGAGAGAATAAAGCCAATCATGATGGCCATGGCAATGCGTGGAAGACCTCGTCCCAACTCACCCAAGGTAATCTTTTCCGTGCCATCACCATGACCGCTTGTCGCAACAATAAACCGGTCCAGGTTAAAAATCATCAACGACCAAACCAAGCCAAACACCAAGCTTGCTATATAGGCTGGGGTGTGTGAAGCCTGCTGAACCGCCTCCATGGCCATGCCCTGCTTGGGCGAAAAAACCATGTAAAAAGCATAGCTGCCAGAGAAAAATGCCAGCGCTGCTGTTGCCAGAACAACGCCACCAATTCCCTGAGATTTAACCCTGTCCGTGTGCGTGCACTTGGCCAATATTTTGGTATCAGCACCAGCGCAAAAAAATAGAAAATTACTGACCGACCGATTGAATTTTGCAGAAAATGAATCTGAAATTACTTCATTGGTTGACATTGGAAGCTCCTTGCTTTGAATCTGAAATACACGCCAAACTTGAGAGTTGCTCCCACTCTGGCGCCCAGTGGTTTACAAAATTAAATTCTTTAATCCTTGTTGATGGGGCTCTGATTGCCCCAGCATCAATGTTGAATTGAATGTTTTTTACATGGCTTGGTCTGACGCGCAACACATCAGGTACACGAACATGCTGCTGAGAGGCCGATTTAAATAATGCCTCTAATGCGGCAGCATGAGGGCGAAGCAAGGAGGAACGTGACTTTGTGTCCACCACCAAGCGTGTTGAAAGCATCTGTTCTGTGACATGGCTTGGGATATGAGGCTTTGCCTGAATATTTGGAACAGCGACAAATCTTTTGGAGACTCGACCAAAGGGGTTAATCACCTGAATATCAATCTCTTGTCCAAGCTGCAACTTGAACTCGAGATCTGTTTCGCCGAAAAACAAGTGTGTTTGTTTTTCGACCAAATCACCCGTGGTTTTAGCAACGACCCAACCCCAGCCATTGATGTGCCATCTGACCCTGAACGTATCACCAGGCAAGACAAACATCCCCACAAGCCTCAAGCCATCTTCGCTTGGGGGAGAGAAAAAACCAGGAGGACTATCGTTGGCGATTGTCATGTTCACCTTTTGTTCTTGCAATCAATTCGGACCTCAACTCTTCGGTTGAGAGGAATATCAGTACTCAGGTTGACGAGTGGGTCCAAGTCGCCGGCGCCGACAACGGTGATTTGATCAGCAGAAATTGCTTGCGTTTCAACCAACCAATCCGCCAATGCATAGGCTCTTTTTTCACTCAGCTTCATATTACCCACCGGTGAGCCTGTCTTGTCTGCATGCCCAGTGATGACGATTTGATCGTTAGGCCTACGCTTTAACAGTGTGACGAGTTTGCGTAAATGCGGCCGGGCATCAGGTGAGATGGTTGTATCGGCATATCCAAAAATTGCTTCCTGTCCAAAATAAATATTGAACTTAGGCCCTTCAGTCCCGTCAGCTGGACATGTGAAATATTTATCAGTATTGCCAAGCGCTTGTTCAACAGAAATTCGACCACCTTTCAAATCATTGGTGGGCTGCGAAGTTGCAATTTGCGTATTGGAATCTCGATCCAATTTATCTCTGATGTTTTGCGTCACCTTGTCGTAAATACTGCCGATGTATCCTGAACCATTCTCTTGATCCAACATACAAGACTGCCCATCTGCTCGACAGACCAAAAACAAAGAATAGTTCCAAATTAGGACAACCAAAAGCCATGGGATGCAGCTTCTTAAATAACGCGTCAAAACAATCAAGAGTCCAATGACCCAGAGCCACCAAGGATATAGCTCATCGCATCGCGTCTCCTGTGCCCATCGGTAGCCGTAAAAAGACATGGCCCAGGCAAGCACAACGACGCAAAATGATGGCCACCAACCGTATGTGGCAGTGCCAGGTTCCGACTTTAAAAAACACCGAATAACAAGAGGAACGATCGCAATCAGCGCCATTTTCCAATCGCATAAGAACCAAACAGATAAAGCCACCCATAGCGTTAGCCACAAATTACATCCAACGCAGTCCTGTTTTGGCTTGTCCGACTCAGGAGTGCTTCCCTTGGGAGTGGGAGTGGGAGTGGGAGTGGGAGTGGGAGTGGGATTGGGATTGGCTTGAACTTTTTCCTCGTTCGACCCCTGACTCTTGTCATGGGCCTGGTCGACAGGAGCGCCATCCGTGGCCCCCTTTTGAGCGGTCGTATGAGCGGATTGACTTTGGCCAGCTTGTTCCGATGGACTGGGGACAGAGGGGTTTGCTTGTTTAAAGAGTTGCTCTAGTTTGGTCTTCTCTTTGGGTGGTGGTTCATAGGGCACAACCTTTGCGTAAAGGGTTCCTTTGATACGCCCGAGTAGATCACTGGTATGCAAACTCTGGCGAGTTCCGACATGATCCCAATCATGAACTTCGACTTGATGAAGGCTCACCAAGTAACCTTGATCAGAATCAGAAGGGAACAGATGTGCTTGCTCAATGCAATCCTGGCGAATCGGTACCTTGCTTGCGTGAGCTGGCGGGCCCTGAATGGCTAACGGGTTCTTGAGGCGCGCACGCCATAGCTTCATCTGACTTTGTTGATCGCTCAGCAAGTCAGTTCCGTTAGAGGCGACCTCCTTGAGGTCCCCATCAAAGTCCGCGCGAATCCACTGTTGAGCGACCAATAGAACTTCCTAGAGATGGAGCCGCCCAAGCAACCCCCTAAAACAGGCCATGTGTTTAACTTTTACACATCATTTCTAGTAGTATAGGGTTGAAAGTTATCGTCTCGATAATATGCTCTTCTGATTAATAAGAAATGACCACTGAATCCATTGAGACTAGCCGCTCTGCAACTAGGCTAGCAACCTACGTATGCTGCTTTGCGAACGCGCTGGGGACTGCACTTGGTATTTGGTTGTTATGGAATTATGCTTATTTAGACTTTCCGCGTAACAACTTTTATCTATTTCTAACAGTCGCCGCTTGTTCGCTTGCGTCCATCACTTGCCTATGGACTGTGAATTTGCTGGTACCTCAAGCCCTAGGCGCTGGGATCTTGTCGCTGATCACCAGTTTTGCGGCGGCCTTTGCTTGGTCTACCCTGATAGGTCTGACGATTTGTTTGCTCCTGAGCATCATTTCGCCTTCGCTCTTTTTCCTGGCGCTTTTGATCCTGGGTATTGGCTTGATTGCGCTATGCCTCTTCTTTTCAGTTCAAACAATTTATGGGTTCTCAACGCAAGCCTCCAAGATTGAGCGGGACATTTGGTCTTGGCTGAGCCTTGCAATGACACTTCTTGCTTGCTATGGGTGGTACGAGGGTTTTGCAAGAGATTACACCTACCAGGCCGGCTTTACGAGTTCGCACTTATTCATTGGCAACGCACACCAAAACAAACAATTGCAAAAAGATGCCGTTCGTGACCAAGGGCTTGTTTCACAGTCGCTCTCTGCGGTTGAAAGGCTTAGAAATGATCTTGCGCAACAAAGAGACCTGTCTCTGCGCTCAGTCAGCACCACCAAGAAGAAAATCTCAAAATCCCTAGAGAATCTTCAATCCATCACATCTGATGAAGTTACACGCGACCCTGAAAAAGCAAAGCCACTCATCAGCCAAGCAAATGCATTGATTGAGCGCAAACAGAGGCAAAACTTTGCGACTGAACTGCTGCAACGTGCTTACACGCTCGACCCCTTAGATCCTGTCTTGCTGAAAAAATTAGGCGCCGCTGAAATACGCACGAAGCAATACGAGGCCGCATTAAAAAGGTTTGCCGTCGCCCTACGAATTGAACCCACCAAGCCCGACACGTGGATGGGTTATGGCGACGCCATGGCCATGCAACCCGCAGATGAAGGGGCTGAGGTAGAACCGATCGAATCTGCCATCCAAGCACATTTGGCTGGCTATTGGTTTGCTCTGGATCGAGATGAAGTAATTCGACGTCTGACTGCTGAGCCAAGACCCTATACAAACGAACGCAATACAAAAATGGACCTGAGCGCAAAACTTGCGCTACACAGAATTGCCAAGGTTGACTCGCAAATTACCGACAAGTTACCACCCCTGCCCGACCTGTCTACATTCAAGAGTTACGCACCAAAATTTCTCGAGCATTCCGAAAAGAATATGAACAAGCAATCTTACGAAGAGGCTCGGGCATACGCGTTGAATACGCTTGCGATAGCCCCAGAAAACAAAGAGGCGATCAGTATTCTCAAAAGAATTGCGGCGATTGAGCGCGGGGAAAAACCAGAAGGACCAAGCGCGTGGTCAAGATTCAAGAAGTGGATCAAAAGTCTTTTCTAAGAATTCAGATGTTCGCAAAAGATTCTTTACTTGAAAATGATTCGTACGCGCCTGTTTTCCGCCGCTTCAGGCCTTTGCGGGTAATAGAGTTGGCTGGATCCCAAGCCCAGTGACTCAAGCCTGTCCGGACTAACGCCGTAACGCACCAGATAAGCAACAACCGATTGGGCTCTGCGGTTACTTAAATCGAGGTTGTAGGCTTCCGTCCCTTTGGCATCGGTGTGGCCTTCAATGACAAACGTCCTGTCAGACATCGAGGAGTCTTTCAACGCCATCACAAGTTGGTCTAAGTCATTGGCACCTTTTGGCTGTAGCGCAGCCGAATCGAACTCAAAATTAATCAACAAATCGATACTGGCTCTCACCCCCATATTTCTTGTGGTTGAGCCCATGCCGCGCATCTTGGGCGCATTCATTTGTTTGTTGGCACTGTCCAAGATTTGCTGTTTTGTCGGCGACACCATGGGCTGGGCCAAACAGATGAACGGCAATGCCAAGCCAATAACTACCACGTTAAGAATGATTCTTTTCATTTAACTTCCTTGAATGAAACCAAGCGTGCTCCAAAACTTTCTGAAGCCCCTGCAATTCCTGATCCTGTGAGAAAGTCAATTAAATCTGATCGCCCTCTTAATGAGTTAAGCGAATAAGTGAATGGATTTTTCTCACTAGGCGCTGACATCGCGAGTTCATCTAACTTTCTAGGGCTATCTGAGACCATCACCAAGAGATGATCCGTACCGGCTGGGCCTTCTGGATAAATTTCCCAAACGAACGGCCTTGGCAGCTTCATG
>CANGML010000004.1 GCA_947454585.1 Comamonadaceae bacterium | reverse complement strand
GGCATCCCCATGACGCCTGCCAACTTGAATTGATTGCTGTCTGACATGGCTTTTAACTTTCCTTACTTTTTGTTCACAGGCGGCAAGATTTCACTCACCACTTGTTTGCCGTTGACCACGGTGGTCAAGTAGCTTTCGCGGTCCAAGTCGCCGTTCTCGTCATAGCTGATGTCCAACAACAAACCGGGGTTGGCTTTGGCAGACAGGCTGATGTTTTTCATCGCAGCAGCAAAAGCTTTGGCATCAAACTTACCCATCTTCTCAGTCACCGCCTTGACGGTGTACATGCCGATATAGCCCTTCAAACCGTTGTGGTCGGAGCGTGCGTTGAATTCTTTTTGGAAGGCCGCGTCAAATTTTTTCACACCCGCTTGTGGTGCATCTGCTGTCAAGCCCACGTGGGCGATGGCCCCGTTGGCGGCGTCGCCTGCGAGCTCAATCACTTTTTGGCTGGTCAGCACGGTCTCACCAATCACCGGTTTTTTGTAGCCTTGCTTTTTCAGCTCGCGCAGCAAACGTGCAGACTCTTCTTCGTTGGAATAGACAAACAAAGCATCGCCGTTGGACTGCTTAGCCCTAATCACCACGCTGCTGAAGTCCACCTGGCCTGGATCAGAAGAAATGTCTGCGCCGATTTTGATGCCACGCGCCTCCAGGGACTTGATGATCAAGTCACGACCGCCTTTGCCAAAGTCGTTGTTCACATAGACCAAGTCCACGGTTTTGGCTTTCACCTTGTCGCGGATGTAATTGGCAATCTTGGGCATCGCCGTGGATTGCGTGAAGGAGGTACGGAAGATGTAGGGGTTGCCTTGCTGCGTGATGGCCGCGGCTTCACCGCCGGTGAAGTTTGGAATTTCCGCGCGCTTGGTGGAGGCCATGCTCACCATGATCGAGCCGGAGAACACGGGGCCCATCACCACATAAGCGCCATCGTCCACGGCTTTGTCAGCCAGGCCTTTGGCCACGCCGGGGTTGGACTGCGTGTCGTAAGACACATAGTCGATCTTCTTACCCAAAATGCCGCCTGCGGCATTGATCTCTTTCACGGCCAATTTGATGCCGTTGTCAAAATTGGTGCCCGAGGTAGCACCCGTGCCCGTCAGCTCAACCAAGCCAACGATCTTGATGTTCTGTGCGCTCGCGATCGATGCCACACCGATCAAAGCCGACAGCACCAGTTGTTTGAATAATTTCATTTTTTGTCTCCTGCTTTTAAAAAAGAACCCACATTCTGCACATATTCCACGACACGACAAATCACGGCCGAGACTATTTAGGTTAATGAAAAAGTAGCTTGAAAGCACCAAAGAGACCTTAGCATCACCACTGCACAAACCTCGAAACAGACAGATGTCACACAACCCACACACACCGCTCACCCGTCGCCAACTATTGGCTACGTCAACCGCCTCTGCACTGGCCTTATTGCCCATGCACTCGCAAGCTGATAGCGCTTGGCCCACCAAGCCCTTGCGTTTGGTCGTCCCCTTTGCCCCCGGCGGTAGCAGCGAAATTGTGGCCCGCGCCTTGGCGGGCGAGATGGCGAAGACCCTTGGCCAAAACGTGTTTGTTGACAACAAACCCGGCGGCGCAGGCAACATTGCCATGCAAGAAGTGGCCAACGCCAGCGACGACCACACGCTTATCTTGGGGCACATCGGCACGCTGGCCGTCAATCAATTCATCTTCCCCAAACTGCCCTACGACCCCAACAAAGACTTCACGCCCATCACCCTCATCTCCAAAGTGCCTAGCTTGTATGTGGTGCATCCCGACTTGCCCGTGAAGAACCTCAAAGAATTTGTGGCCTACGCCAAAGCCAACCCCGCCAAGCTCAACTACGGCTCCGCAGGCAACGGCAGCGCGGGCCACTTGGCGTTTGAGTATTTGAAGATGGCCACCGACACCTTTGTGCTGCATGTGCCCTACCGTGGCACAGGTGCGATGCTGACCGACCTGATGGCAGGCCGACTTGATGCCGCCGCCGCAGGCGCACCGGCGCTGCTGCAGTTCATCAAAGCTGGCAAGCTGCGTTGCATTGCCACCGGCAGCAGCGCACGCCTGCCGCTGTTGCCCGATGTGCCCACCGTGGCCGAGCAAGGCTTCAAAGGGTTTGAGATGACGCAGTGGTATGGCCTGCTGGCTCCCAGCAAACTGCCCAAGCCCAACCTCGACAAGCTCGAGAAAGAAGCCATCGCCGCCGCGCGTGGCAAAGTGGTGCACGACAAACTCAGCCAAGACACCGCGCTGGCCGTGGGCAACACGCGTGCCGAGTTTGAAGCGTTCATCAAACTCGAACAAGCGCGCTGGAAGCCCGTGATTGCACGGGCGCAGATCAAGCCCGAAGGCATTTAAGCGTTGGGTCGTTTGACCCTTGCCTTACTTGATGAACGTCAGCGGCAACTTGGTGAGGGTCAGGACACGCTGAGCCACCGAGCCAATGAGCATGTCGCTCACGATGGAGCGACCTTTGGCCCCCATCACGATCAGATCAAACTTGCCCTCTTTCGCGGCCTTCACGATCTCTTCGGCCACATGACCCGTTTTGATGATCATGTCGTGCGGCACACCAGTTTTGTCTAAAGCGCTACGAGATGACTTCAAGTCTTTGTCGCTCTGCTCGCGCAGGTATTCGGTGATGGTGTCTTTGGGGAAAAACTTTTTCAAATGCTTGAGCCCCGTGTCGTCATGCACCGAAATCAAGGTGATCGTGCCTCTAGGCCGCAACGTGCCCGCGTATTTAGCAGCGCGCAAGGCGCAAGCAGAACCATCTGTGGGAACAAGAATTT
The DNA here is from genome assembly GCA_947454585.1 of Comamonadaceae bacterium. Classification (GTDB taxonomy): domain Bacteria; phylum Pseudomonadota; class Gammaproteobacteria; order Burkholderiales; family Burkholderiaceae_C; genus Limnohabitans. The sequence continues at coordinate 20,003 of CANGML010000004.1, read as the reverse complement.
TCATAGAAAGACGCTGAGAGTTGACGATGGCTACATCGTGCGCCTCCATGGCCTGCGTGTATGTGCGCTAGGGCACTTATCACAAACACTCCCCCCGAAACAAAGCCCACTCCTCACACACCCGACCCGAGGGCAATTGGCACATGCCCACATCACCTTGTGAGGTGTGCAGAAGGGTCAACTTGCCGCCTAATTTGATGCAGTTCACCGAGGCAGGGTTGGCCAAGGCCATGCGTTCGGCGGTGGTCATGTCCGACCGGGTGCAACCCCATGTGGCGAGGGCAAGGACGAAAACGGTGGCAGCTTTTAAAATCTTCATGTCAATTAATCGTCAAGTATTCATTTATTAAAAAATTATGAATTCTATAGTGTCGGTTTATTGACGCTTGAATGGCTCATGGTTTGCGCCTACGCATCCAGTATGCTCATGCGGTGACCAACCGATTAGCCCTTCGCACCCCTCATGTCTAGTCCTCACACCACCGGTTTTATGGTGCTGCACAGCAACCAGCTCGAGGGCCTGCGCGAACTGGCGGTACAGGTCATTCGCCAGCACCCACTGCCCGTGCTCGCACCCGAGGTCGTGCTGGTGCAAAGCAACGGCATGAAGCATTGGCTCGAGCTGGCCTTGGCCAAAGACTTAGGGGTTTGCACAGCCACGCAGTTGGAGCTGCCCTCTGCCAAGTTGTGGCAGATTTACCGCGCCGTGCTGGGCCCCGACAACGTGCCCGCGCACATGCCCTTGGACAAGTCGCCGTTGCTGTGGCGCATCATGCGCTTGCTACCCACGCTGCTTGAGAAACCCAGCTTTACCCCCCTGAGCAACTACCTCGCACGGCCAGACGGCGAAGCTTTCAGCATGAACCGCCGCGCTTACCAGCTTGCCGCACAACTGGCCGACGTGCTGGACGGCTACCAAAACTACCGCGCCGATTGGCTGGAAGACTGGGCCAACGATGGCGACCAACTGCGCACCTCTGCGGGCACCGCCACAGCACTGCCCGCGGCTCAAAGCTGGCAGCCCGAACTGTGGCGGGCGTTACTCACCGACTTGGCTGCGGATGCCCAAGTCGGTGCAGCGATGCAGCACAGCTTCAGCTCGCGCGCCAAAGTGCATGAAGCATTCTTGGCAAAGATGGCGTCTATCCCCGAGGGCCAGCGCCCGGCGGGTGTCCCGCATCGCATCTTGGTGTTTGGCGTCACATCGCTGCCCATGCAAACTGTGCAAGCCTTGGCTGCATTGGGTCGGGTGAGCCAAGTGCTGATGCTGGTGCAAAACCCCTGTCAGCACTACTGGGGCCATGTGGTGGAAAGCCGGGTGCCCTTAACCAAGTTAGCTCAATCAGCCAAGCAGCGCCAAGCGCACAAAGCCGGCTTGCCCATACCGCAAGCCGATGGCACATTGACCGAAGCCGACCAATACACCTTGCACACCGACACCCACCCGCTTCTGGCAGCCTGGGGCAAACATGGGCGTGACTATTTACATTTACTCGATGGCTTTGACGATGTAGAGCGCTACCAAAGCCTGTTCAGTCGTGTCGATGTGTTTGTCGACCCGGTCCTCACTGCCGCTGAAGAAGACCGCGCGCCCACCATCCTGGAGCACTTGCAGTCGGCCCTGCTCAACCTAGCGCCTTTGCCACACACGCCACAAGAGGTGCCTGCGCACGACAGCAGCGTGGCCTTTGTGCAAACACACGCCGCCCAGCGCGAAGTAGAAGTGCTGCATGACCGCCTGTTGGCGTGGCTGGACGCCGATGACACCTTAAAGCCCAGCGACATCATGGTGATGGTGCCCGACATGGCCAACTTTGCACCGCACATCCACGCGGTGTTTGGTCGCTTTGCCCACAACGCCCAACACCACGACCCACGCCACCTGCCCTACACCGTGGCCGACACCACGCCCCGCACCGAGCCCTTGGTGCAAGCGCTAGATACCCTGCTGCAACTGCCCCAACTGCGCATCACGCGGGTGGAATGGCAAAGCCTGTTTGAAGTCGCCGCCGTGCGCCAACGCTTTGGCCTCGAAGAACACGACGTGGCCCTGCTCGACACGTGGCTGGCCGCTGCGGGGGTGCGCTGGGGCCTAGATGCACAGCACCGCAAGCCCTGGGGCATGGCGCACGACCTAGCCGATGCCAACCAAAACAGCTGGCTGTTTGGCGTCGAGCGTTTGCTGCTCGGCTATGCCATCGGTGCTGACGATGCGCCAACCCCACCGTGGGCCGACACACTTGCACAAGCAGGCGTGGGCGGGCTGGATGCACGCGTGGTCGAGGGTTTGTTGCAATGGCTGCGTCACACACAGATGGCCTTGCGCCAACTGCGCCAAGCGCACACGCCCACCCAATGGGTGGCAGTGTTGCAGCAATTGGTGGCCTTGTTCTTCAAGCCCAGCAATGAAAGCGATGAACGACTGATTGAACGTGTGATGGCGCCACTAGAAACTTGGCTGAGCGAATGCCAACTGGCCCGTCTCGATTCACCCCTGCCCTTGGTGGTGGTGCGCGAACACTGGATGGCGCAGCTGCAACAGCCTGCCATGCAACGCCGTTTCTTTGGCGGTGGCGTGCAGTTCGCCACGCTCATGCCCATGCGTTCGATCCCGTTCAGGTGCGTCTGCTTGTTGGGCATGAACGATGGCGACTACCCGCGCAGCCAAACCCCGCAGGACTTTGATTTGATGAGCGATGCGGCTCACGCCGGCAGTGCCCCTCAATACGCCAATGTGCACTGGCGCGCCGGTGACCGCTCGCGCCGCGAGGACGATCGCTATTTGTTTTTAGAAGCGCTGCTGTCAGCCCGCGACAAGCTCTACATCAGCTGGCAAGGACGGCGCACAACCGACCATGAAGTGAAGCCGCCTTCGGTATTGGTGGCGCAGCTGATGGACTACCTCAACGCGGCGTGGATGCAACGCGATGAACAGGGCGATGTCATGCCGGCCTTCGATGCGCCCTTGCAGCCGCTGCAAGCGTTCTCGCCCAAGTACTTCACACAAGCCTCACCATTTCAGACCTATGCGCAGGATTGGCAGCGGGCACGACAGGCATCATCTTCACCGGCAGCGACCGCACCCAACTCTGCAGCACCGACCGAGCTGACGCTCCAACATTTGCTGCGTTTGCTGCGCCAACCGGTGGAAGTGTTTTTAATCGACCGATTGCGCTTGCGTCTAGACAAACCCGCAGACGCTGCCGAAGAAGAAGAACCTTTTTCGCTCGGCGGATTAGAAAAATACAAACTCACGCAGCGCATTGCGCAAACAGAAGATGCAACGCAAGCCATCGCCCAGCTGCGCCTCAGCGGCCAACTCGCCATGGCCGGTTTTGGCGAAGCACAACAACATCTGTTTGAGAACGACCGCGAAAAATTGCGGGCCCCACTGGGTGAGCTGTTGAGCGAGTGGCCGCAGCCCTTGGGCGTGCAGTCCGCTCACTGGCAACTGGGCCTCACCCACTTCAGCGCCGAGTGGGCCAATGGCCACACACTTTGGCGCACGAACGCGCAAGCGCACGGCGCGGGGCAACAGTGGCTGCAGGTAGCGCTGCGCCCAGGTGCGGTGACCGAAGGCAAAAAAGAAAACCTCGTCCCACGCATCGCCTCACTGAGCCAGCTGTGGCTGCACCACTTGGCTGCCTGTGCCAGTGGCACGCCCACCACCAGCGTACAAATTGGCTTAGATGCCGCCATCGAGCTCAAACCCATCGGGGCAGACGATGCCTTGGTCCATTTGCAAGACCTGTGCAATGCCTATCAAGAAGCTTGGGCACAGCCCCTGCCCGTGGCCGCCAAAACGGCCTGCGCGTGGGTGATGGGCGTGCATGGCGGCAGCAAAGACCCGATCAACAAAGCACACACTGCGTTTGAGGGCGGGCACCACAAAGCCGGGGAATACAAAGACTCGCCAGCCTTGCAACGCGTGTTCAGCCACTTTGCAGAGATTGAAGCGGGCCTGAACCTTTGGGGTCCCCGCCTGTACGAGCCAATGCTCAAAGCGGCCAAGGTGACACACGCATGAAAGTCCTCAACCCACACACCCTGCCCTTGCACGGCCGCCAAGTGATTGAGGCCAGCGCTGGCACGGGTAAAACATGGACCCTGGCTGCGTTGTACCTGCGCTTGGTGTTGGGCCATGAACGCACCGAGGCGTTGTTACCGCTACAAATTTTGGTGATGACCTTCACCGAAGCTGCCACTGCCGAGCTGCGCGAGCGCATTCGAAAACGTCTGAGCCAAGCTGCCGCTTACTTTGACCTGAGTGCGCAGGGCCGGGAGATTCCGGCCGCCCTGAAAGTGGATGCATTTTTAGAAACACTGCGTGACCACTTTGACGCATCGCTGTGGCCGCGCTGCGCCTTGCAACTCAACTGTGCGGCCGAGTGGATGGACGATGCAGCCATCTACACCATCCACGGGTGGTCGCGCCGCATGCTCACGCAGCACGCGCTAGAGAGCCACAACCTGTTTGAACAAACGCGCTTGGAAAACGCCAACCAACTCAAACTCACGCTGGTGCAAGACTATTGGCGCGAATGGTTTTATCCCCTCAGCGGCGACACCCTGCAGCACATCACCCCCCTCATCGGGCAAGACCCCACCCAGCTGCTAAACACCTTGAGCGACATGTGGAAGGAGCATGAGCGCAAACCCCGTGATGTGGCAGTGCCAGAGTTCACCCCCACACAAGCCATTGAGGCCCACATGGCTTGGCAAGCGCAGGTCGATGCTGCGGCGCAAGTCGCGCGTGAGGCGTGGAGCGATGACGTGTTGCAAGCTCTGCAAGACGCGGGTGCGCAGAAAAAAATAAGAGGTTTGCGTGCCGACTACTTTGCCAACTGGCTGAGCACGCTGCAAAAGTGGGCCACACCAGCAGCGAAGACCCACACCAACAAAGAAGACCTCAAAGTCCTCGAGCGCTTCACCACCCAAGCGCTGCAAGCCAAGGGATGGGCCGAGGCGGAAGGCTTTGGTTTCTTCGCGGCATTGCAAAGCTATATCAATTTATGGGGTAAGAAGCTTGAAACCGAAAAGCGCATTGCCCTGCACGCTGCACACACCGTAGGTGCGGCCTACAAAGTCGCCAAGGCCCAGCGCGCTGCGTTTGATTTTTCGGACCTGTTGCAAAACCTACATGACGCCGTCAAAGCCGACGATGGCCGAATGGCCGCGGCCATTCGTCAGCAATACCCGGTAGCCTTGGTGGACGAGTTTCAAGACACCGATCCTTGGCAGTACGGCACGCTCAACCGTATTTACGCGCCAGAAGCCTGCAGTGACGCGAACGCACTGGTGATGATTGGTGACCCCAAGCAGGCCATCTACAGTTTTCGTGGCGCAGACTTGGGCACTTACTTGCAAGCGCGAAAAGATGCGCAAGCCACGAACGCAAACGCACTGCATACCCTCGATGGCAACCACCGCTCAAGCGTAGGCTTGGTCAAAGCGGTGAACCATGTGTTCATGCAAAGCGAGCGCCCCTTTGCCTCCAGCCAAGGAGACATTGCGTTTGTAGAAGTGTCAGCCCAAGGCCAAGAGCCCGCACTGGTGGTGAATGGCGTAGAACGCCCCCCTTTTACCGTGTGGCAAATGCACCCAGAAGTGGGTGCAGAGGTGGTCAGCAGCGCCAGCTACTTGCACCACACCGCGCAAGTGTTTGCCGACCAAATGGCCGACTTGCTGAACCATGGCGCAGCCGCACCAGGAGACATGGCCGTGCTGGTGCGCAGCCAAAAGCAAGCGGATGCGGTGCGTCAGGCCTTGCGCGCGCGGCAGATTCCTAATGTGTACTTGTCTGACTACGCCAGCGTGTACCAATCGGCCGAAGCCACCGATTTGTGGCGCTTGTTGCGTGCTGTAGCGTCCCCCCTCGACACCGGCTGGGTACGTGCCGCCGTGGGCAGCCGTCTCTGGGCGCTGAACTTGCATGGGGTACTGGCCATCACGCAAAACGAAGCGCAGTGGGAACAACTGCTCGAGCAATTCCACCTGTGGCACGGTCTGTGGCAACAACATGGCGTACTGCCCATGTTGTACCAGTGGCTACACAGCCAACACGTGGCGCAACGCCTCTTAGCAGAGCCTGAAGGGGAACGGCGTTTGAGCAACCTGCTGCACTTGGGCGAACTGCTGCAGCATGCCCAACAAAGCCTGCAAGGCGAACACGCGTTGGTGCGCTTTCTGGGTGAGCAAATACAAAGCCAGCAGCACGACAGCGATGCCCAACAAGCGCGTCTAGAAACCGATGCCTTGTGCGTCAAAGTCATCACGTATCACAAGAGCAAGGGCTTGCAATACCCCCTGGTGTTTGTGCCGTTTGCAGGTGCGTTTGCGGTGGAGAAAAAAACCAAGACCAACTTCGCACAAGATGACAACAACGACGAGGGCGAAGACGACAGCGACCCCACCGCCACCTCGGTGGAAGAAGACATGCGCCTGTTGTATGTGGCCCTCACCCGTGCGCAACGTGGCTTATGGATGGGTGTGGCGGAAACCAAAAGTGATGTAAGCAAGGCCACCACCAAGAGCGATTTAAAGCTGAGTGCCTTGTCGCAATTGCTGATGCGCAAAGCGCGTGGTGACTTGGCCCAGCAACTGCACAGTGTGTGGGGCAACTGCCCACACATCCAAGTGAGCGATTTGCCCGAGTTGCGCGGTATCCAGTACCAAGCCCCCGCCGCACTGAGCGCCCCCAAAGACGCCCTGACACCCCAACGCACCCATCACAGCCTGTGGTGGACGGCCAGTTTCAGCGCGATCACGCGAGGACTGGTGTCGGAATCGAAACGCGACGAAGCGGTGGCAGATGCCATCACTGATGCCATCACTGATGCCATCACTGACACCAGCGCCGACGCAGGCACAGACCGCGGCGCAGTTATATCAGTGACAGAAAGCATCAGTGCGTGGCAAACCTTCCCCGCAGGGGCACGCTACGGCACGCTGTTACATGACTTGCTGCAATGGCAGTCGCAAAACAATTGGCCCGTGGCCAACTCAGATGCACCAGCGTGGGAGCAGCAAGCATGGGCCCAATTGTTCGCACGCAAAGCCAGTTGGTTGCAACTTGAGGATGCGCCACGCGCTCAGCTAGAACCTTGGCTGCAAGCCGTGGTGCAAACACCGCTGCCGCTGGCCGAGCTCGGCGCAGCGCCTTTGACGCTGAGCCACTTGAGCCCGGACCACCTGTGGTCAGAGATGGAATTCAACCTCGAGGTTCACCACCTCAGCGCCAGCCGGCTAGACCAACTCATCCAAAGCTATGTGTTGGAGGGCTCGCCTCGTCCAGCGCTGCAAGCGCGCGTGCTGCAGGGCATGCTCACGGGGTCGATGGACTTGGTGTTGCAACACGATGGTCGCTATTGGGTGGTGGACTACAAGTCCAACCGACTGCCCAGCTATGACAGCGCCAGCCTGCAAGATGCGGTGCTGCACAAACGCTATGACGTGCAATACGTGCTCTACACCTTGGCGCTGCACCGCCTGCTCAAAGTGCGCTTGCCCGGCTACGACTATGCCCAACACATGGGCGGTGCGGTGTACATGTTCTTGCGCGGCATTGACGCAGCAGGTGCAGGGTTGCATTTGCATCGACCATCGCAAGCCTTGATTGAAGCCTTGGATACCTTCTTCGAACAAGGCACGCTATGACAGCGCTCAAAGACCTGTTGAAACAGCCTTGGGAACACGCACATGTGACGCCACTGACCGGCTTAGACACGGCCTTGGCCAACTTGCTCAACAGCAAACAACCCAGCGACGACCCACGCCACCTCTGGCTGGCCGCACTGACGAGCCACCAATGGGGCCGCGGCCATGCCTGTCTCGACCTGGCCATGCTGCCAACACACGCGGCCGAGCTCTTGGGCTGGAGCGATGAACACGCGGCCGCCCTCCCCCCCCATTTGCGCGAGGCCAGCGCCACCCTGCCGTGGACGCAAGGCGAGGCCAGCCCCTTGGTGTTGGCCACCGATGGCGGTGATGCCACAACAGGTGCACGTCTGTATTTACGCCGCGCCTGGACAGCTGAGCAACACATCCGGCAGAACATCGCGCAACGTTTGGCATTGCCTTGCGAGGTGCCTGCTGATTTGCAACCCCGCTTGGATGCCTTGTTCACGCCCATTGCATCTGGCGAGCCCGACATGCAACGTCTGGCCTGCGAAGTGGCCGCGCAACACCACATCACCCTCATCACGGGTGGACCGGGCACCGGCAAGACCACCACCGTGGTGAAACTGTTGTCGCTCTTGGTGGGTACGGCCACACGCGATTTGCAGATTCATTTGGCGGCACCCACAGGCAAAGCCGCTGCACGGCTGACCGAATCCATCAGCAAGGCGCTCAAACACATGCCTGCGGCGCTACACACGCGCATCCCCACGCAAGCGCAAACGCTGCACCGCTTGCTGCACACCAACAGCCGCAGTCAACCGAACGACACCGCCCTGCATCATCTGGCCACCGATGTGGTGGTGGTCGATGAAGCCTCGATGATTGACCTCGAGATGATGGCCCGCTTGCTGCGAGCCGTACCCGCCACCGCACGTCTGATCTTGCTGGGCGACAAGGATCAGCTCGCCTCCGTGGAAGCCGGTGCTGTCATGTCGCAGCTGTGCACGGGCAGTTTGCTCAAAGCGCAAACTGTGACCCTCGTTCACAGCCACCGCTTCGATGCCCAAAGCGGCATTGGCCAATGGGCACGCGCCGTGAATGCGGATGTGGCCGACAACACCCCCGCCCTCCAAGCCTTGTGGCATGCCGCACCCGATTGGCTGACGACGCTACCTTTGCAGCAACGCATGCAGCTTGATGAAGACGAAGCGACGGCGGAACCCGATGTGACGCGCCTGCAACTCAGCAGCGCGCAAGACCCCAAGCTTGCGGTGGGCCTGCGCTATGGTTGGCGCCATTGGTTGGCCTTGCTCGGTGCGCATCGTCCCAATAAAACAGCGCCTGCCAGTCCCTGCAGCGACGCACAAGCGCTGGCTTTGCTCCAAGCTTTCACCGAGTTTTGTGTGTTGTGCGCCGTACGCGAAGGACCGCTGGGCGTGGTGCAGCTCAACACCCAAATCGAGCGAGCTCTGGGCTTGGGCCAAAGCACTTGGTATGCAGGACGCCCCGTGATGGTGACGCGTAACGACTACGCGCTTGAGTTGATGAACGGCGACGTGGGTTTGTGCCTGCCCAGCGCTGATGGTGTGTTGCGCGTGGCTTTCCCCGAGGCAAAGGGTGGCGTGCGTTGGGTCATGCCTTCGCGTCTCGATAGCGTGGACACCGTGTTTGCCATGACGGTGCACAAGTCGCAAGGCTCCGAGTTTGATCATGTGTTGCTGGTGATCCCTGCGCAAGAGTCCCCCGTGCTCACGCGCGAGCTGGTGTACACCGGGCTCACCCGGGCGCGCCTGCGCCTCACGCTGTGGGCGCCCCAGTTGGGCGCGCTGTGGCAAGGCTGTGCAAGGCGGGTGTTCAGAAGCGGCGGGTTGGGTGATTAAGTTGTTCACAATAGAGGCATGCCCATGAATCAATACCTCGCCCAACTCGAACAGCTGGCTGTGCCACTGGCCATCGCCGCCGTGATTGTTGTCTTCTCGCTCATCAGCTTCGGCGTGTGGGCTTCACGCATTCGACACGTGCAATCCGAGGTGGAGGGGCTGAACGCCCGCCTGGCGAGCAGCCAAGGCAGCAGCCGCGAAGCGCTGGCCTTGGCCGAAAGCGACACCTCTGATGAAGAGCTGAAGTTCTTGTTGCGCGAAACCGAGGCGGGCTTGATCGACCTGCCCACGCAACACGGGGTCAGCCAAGGCCCACGGAGCAGCTACAGCTTTCGCAGCCACGCCGACACCTGGACCGTGCGCAGCGTGTTGGGGGGCCGTATGAATTTGGCCTTGTTCGAAACCATGCCCAATTTGCTGATTGGTTTTGGTTTGATGTGCACCTTCATCTTCTTGGCGGTGGCTTTGCAACAAGCGGGCTTGGCGCTCAATGCGCTCGACGTATCCGCGCGTCAGCAAGACCAAGCGTTGCAGTCGCTCATTGCCACAGCAGGTGGCAAGTTCATCACCTCTATTGCAGGCCTCTTGTGTTCGCTGGTGTGGAACTGGCGCGCCAAAGTGGCACTTGAAAATTTACAGGCCCGCATCGACACGCTGTGTCACACCCTGCGCGCTCAGGTGCCCGATAACGCGGCAGAAGCCAGTGTGCGCATGCAGCTGGCCTTGTTCCAAGACATCTTGGATGAAAACCGTTCCCAGGTCAGCCAATTGCGCCGCTTTGAGGGTGACTTTGCGAACGCGATTGGCGACGCCCTCTCGCGCCATATGCAACCTGCATTTGACAAGCTGGGTACCTTGGCGGACACCATTCAGGTATCGAGCCAAAGTTTTGGCAACGCAGGCAGTCAGGCGGCTGGCGAGTTGAGCAAAGCTGGTGCAGCCATGACGCAAGGCATTGAAAATGGCTTGGCCTCATTTGGCACATCGGTTCAGGCCTTGTCAGACACCATTCAATCCACCCGCGCCACCGTGACCGAACTCGATGCAGCCCTGGCCCGCGCCTCTAGTGCAGGCAACCAAGGCGCCAAACAGTTCGAGACCCTGCTCAGCACCTTCAGTCAAACCTTGGCGCCGGTGCAAGCCACCATTTCAGGCTTGCAGGCCACGGTAGCCAAGATTGACCAGACCGCGGACAAATTCAAAGAGACGGCGCACACCATTGAAAGCTCGGTCAACCTGCAACGCGCGGCAGCCAACGATTTCAAAGACGCCTTGATTCCCATGAACCAAGCCCTTGGCCAAACCGTGGACACCCTCAAAACCAGCGCCGTGTCCGCTGAACAAGCCTTGGGCCATGTGCGCACCCATTTGCAAGAGGCCCAACAAGCGCTGACCGGCACCGTCGATGCGTTGACCCAAGGCGTGTCAGGCTACAGCACCCAAATTGCCGACCTGCACACCAAAATGGACCAACACTTAGCCAGTGCGGTGAACCAACTGGGGGGCAGCATCACCAACCTGGAAGAAGTGCTGGACGAATTCATCGACGCCATGCCCCCCAAGGCTTGACGCCAGCGCGCTGTGAATCATGTTCATTAAAACGCGTCGCCCCTCGGGGTCCAGCCAAGAACAGGTCGAAGAGTCAGGCTACATGGCGTCGGCCAGTGACCTGATGATTGGCCTGTTGTTCATCTTCATCGTGATGGTGATGGTGCTGCTCTCGCGCAAACCCGAAGCGCCGCCCGAACCCCCCGCCGACCCCCTCGCCACGGTGGTGCACACCATCGGCACCAAGTTGCAAAACGCAGGCGTGCCGGTGACGATCAACCAAGTCTCAGGCGTCATCAGCTTGCCTGCCGACACCTTGTTTGCGCGCGGCAGTGCCGATCTTGAAACCCTGGGTGTGCGCACCCTGCGCCAGTCCACCGAGCAACTGCAGCGGGTCCTGCCCTGCTACATCTATTCGCAGCGCCGCCATTTGCCAGCCGACTGTCCGCCCAATCCGCAGCACGTAGAAATTGAAACCATCCTGATTGAAGGCCATACGGATTCGGTGCCTCTGCAACGTGGCGACTACAACAACTGGCATTTGGGCTTGGACCGTGCGCGTGCGGTTTATAAAGTGCTGGGCTCGGAGGGCATGCAACACTACCGCAACGAACGCGACCAACCCGTGTTTGGCATCAGCTCGTATGCCGATGAGCGCCCCAGCAGCAAAAATAACGAGGCTCAAAACCGTCGCGTGGAGCTGCGGTTTGTACTGGCATTTCAGCCCACCGAGTCAGGCGCCGCCAAAGCACCGAGCAGCACCTTGAAGAAAATGCAAGACACGGTGCGCTGATTGTTGATGCCACAGTTCTTCGTGCCCCTGCCCACCGACTTTGACCAGTTGGCCTTGGCTGCGCGCACCAAACGCGGTGGCGGTCTGGGCAAGGACCCCGACTTGCGCACCGTGGGCGAGCGCACCTACACGGTTTTTCAATCGGTGCAGTTTCAACCGCAAAGCCAACTACCGCGCTGGCGCGATTGGCGCAATGTCCCCTATGCCCTGTGGATCCGCCCGGGCCGAGGCTTGCACACCCACACCCCGCTGACCGACCATTACTTTGATGTGGAATTGCCGCAAGCCCTGACATCGCGTCGCCCCCTCAAATGGGGCCGTGGGTTGTTGCACACCTACCTGCAGGCTTTCAACCCCGACAACCGTGTTTTCCAAAAGCTGGCGAAAACGGCGCGGCAATTCTTTTTGGACCCACGTGTCTTAGCGTCCTTGTCTGACACCGAAGCCTTTGGCTTAGAGCGGCTCATCAGCACCCTCGATGTGCTGGATCCGCTGAATGGCCCCGTGCATGTGGCCAACGATATTTTGGGCATGCCGGCCGACAAAACCCTCAAGCAATGGCAGGATCGCCACGCGCTCACCTCAGGCTTTTGGTTGAACGACTTTTGCAAGCAAGCTTTTCTAGAAGCCTTGCGTGCCCCCGAAGACGTGCGCTGCACCCTGAACTACGTCAAGCGCATGTGTGAATGGGCTATGCACGATGCGGGCCTGCCCTCGCAGCGGCTGCGCTACCCGCTGTGCCGCGACGAGTTTGCCTACAGCCTGCTCTCGCCCTGGTTTGACCGCAACCCGCCGCAAGACGTCAAGAACACCTTGCTGTCAGAGCTGCTGCGTACCTTAGGCGATCCACGCCACAACCATGCAGGCTGGCTCGGGGTGCGCCGCGAAGCCATCGAGACCGCCAGCCGCTGGTTGACCAGCCGCACCATGGACGCATTTTTTGAAATCTTGCGCCACACCGACGACGACATTGGCCCTTACCGCCGCCGCTTCTGGGAGGCCTATTTCCATGCGGGTCACATCTTGGAGGCCTGGATTGCTTTGGGCGAGCAAGCCGTTGAACAGCTGCAACAAATTGACCCCGCGGGGGAACTGAGCTACGCCAAAATTTTGGGCAAGATCGCGCCCAACCAATGCGTGCTCATGCTGCGCATGGGCCATCTCCTGTTTTGTGACTGGAGTCACCAAGGTCGCTTGCGCGCTATTTCGGCCAATGCCAAACAAGCGCCCAAGCTTTACCAGACGGAATACGAACTCTTTCAACTGCGATTTCCGACCCCGCTGGACTTCAATGCAGGGCTCGCAGACGACCCCGGCTTGCTGCATCTGCACTCCGAACTGGGCGGCTGGCAAGACACGGCGAGGCGCTTTATCGGTCAACACCTGGGTTTTCACTTAGAGCTGGCCGACCTGATGCCCAGCGACTCGGCCAATTGATCGTCAGACCCTTGTAAGAGCGCCACCCCACAGTCACGGGGTTTTGAAAGATACCGCCAAATAAGAGGAGACCGGTTCATGAGCGACATCACCATTCACCAGCCATCAGCTGAGTTCGTCAAGCAAGCCAACGTGTCCGGCATGGCCGCTTACGACGCCTTGTGCAAAAAAGCAGAAACCGATTACGAAGGCTTTTGGGCTGAGCAAGCCCGTGCGTTGTTGAGCTGGAAAACGCCGTTCACCAAAGTCTTGGACGAAAGCAACGCCCCCTTCTTCAAATGGTTCGAAGACGGCACCTTGAACGCCTCTTACAACTGCTTGGACCGCAACATTGAAAAAGGCTTGGGTGACAAGACCGCCATCATCTTCGAAGCCGACGGCGGCGAAGTGACCCGCGCGACTTACAAGCAACTGTTGGCCAAGACCTGCCAATACGCCAATGCGCTGAAATCAGTCGGCGTCAAAAAAGGCGACCGCGTGATGATCTACATCTCCATGTCGATCGAAGGCGTGGCCGCCATGCAAGCCTGTGCCCGTATCGGCGCCACCCACTCGGTGGTGTTTGGCGGCTTCTCTGCCCAGTCGTTGCGTGACCGCATTGAAGACACCGGCGCAGTCGCCATCATCACCGCTGACCAACAGGTGCGCGGTGGCAAACACCTGCCTTTGAAAGCCATCGTCGACGAAGCCATTGGCTTGGGCGGCTGTGCCTCTGTGAAAAACGTGTTGGTGGTCAAGCGCACCGGTGGCGACATCGCCATGACCGCGGGCCGTGACCAATGGTTGGCCGAATTGGCCGACCAACAAGCCACCACCTGCGAACCCGAATGGGTGGGCGCTGAGCACCCCTTGTTCTTGCTTTACACCTCAGGCTCCACCGGCAAGCCCAAAGGCGTGCAACACAGCACCGGCGGCTATCTTCTGCATGCCGCCTTGACCACCCAGTGGACGTTTGACTTGAAAGACAACGACGTGTTCTGGTGTACCGCAGACATCGGCTGGGTCACCGGCCACACCTACATCACCTACGGCCCCTTGGCTTTGGGCGGCACGGAGATCGTGTTTGAAGGCGTGCCCACTTACCCAGACGCAGGCCGTTTCTGGAAGATGATCCAAGACCACAAAGTGTCGATCTTCTACACCGCCCCCACCGCGATTCGCTCACTGATCAAAGCCGCTGAAGCCAACGAGGCCGTGCACCCCAAGAGCTACGACCTCTCGAGCTTGCGTCTGTTGGGCTCGGTCGGCGAGCCCATCAACCCCGCTGCTTGGGAGTGGTACTACAAGCACGTGGGCGGCAGCCGCTGCCCCATCGTCGACACCTTCTGGCAAACCGAAACCGGTGGCCACATGATCACGCCACTGCCTGGCGTGACACCCATGGTGCCCGGCTCTTGCACCTTGCCCTTCCCCGGCATTCAAGCCGCGGTGGTGGACGAAGCGGGCCACGACATGCCCAACGGCCAAGGCGGTATCTTGGTGGTCAAGCGCCCCTGGCCTTCGATGATCCGCACCATCTGGGGCGACCCCGAACGCTTCAAGAAAAGCTACTACCCCGAAGAGTTCCAGGGCAAGTACTACTTGGCGGGCGACGGTGCGATCCGCGACGAGAAAACCGGCTACTTCACCATCACCGGCCGTATCGACGACGTGTTGAACGTGTCGGGTCACCGCATGGGCACCATGGAAATCGAATCGGCCTTGGTGAGCTGCACCGAGCTGGTGGCCGAAGCCGCGGTGGTGGGCCGTCCTGACGACACCACCGGCGAAGCCATTTGCGCGTTCGTGGTGCTGAAGCGTTCACGCCCCACAGGCGACGAAGCCAAAGCAATTGCCAAGATCTTGCGCGACCACGTGGGCAAAGAAATTGGTCCCATCGCCAAGCCCAAAGATATTCGCTTCGGCGACAACTTGCCCAAGACCCGCTCCGGCAAGATCATGCGCCGCTTGCTGCGCAGCTTGGCCAAGAACGAGGCCATCACCCAAGACACCTCGACCTTGGAAAACCCAGCGATCTTGGACCAGCTGACGGACAACCACTGATCGACGCTTGACCTACAAAAAAACCCGTCAACAGGCGGGTTTTTTTGTAGATGAGCCTTGGGTCAATCTTGATCCAGCCAATGGCAAATTGGCGACCACTGCTCCAAGTCTTTTTGCACCTTCGAGGGCGTGATGTCAAACAATGACAAACCGTGTGCCGCCATGTGCAAATAGTATTGCGTGTCCCGTAAATAGCTCAGCACCTGCACATCCATCGCGTCGACAAACTTGCGCAAATTGGCGGCAGAAATAGTCCGACCATCCACGCGGTTGCCAACCACCGCCACTTGCGTGGGCAGCTTCTCGGTGATCTTGACCAACTGCAACAAAAATTGGCTGGTGGCCTGCATGTCAAACACACTGGGCATGACAGGCACCAGCACCTTGTCTGCGCGCTCAATCACCTCTTGCAACCGCCAGCCATGAATGCCGCCGGGCGTATCGATCACCACATGCGTTGTGCCTCGGGGCGGTTTGGCCGTGAGGACCAAATCGGGTTGGTATTCCCACGTGGCAATCGCAGGCAGCGTCTCAGGACGCTGGGTCAGCCAAAACTTGGACGACTGCTGGGTATCCGCATCGCCCAGCATGACTTGATGACCTTGCGAGGCAAAGTAGCCGGCAATATTGGTAGACAAGGTGGATTTACCCGCCCCACCTTTGGGGTTAGCGACAACAACGACTTTCATAGGTTTTAATTTTCGCCGATAAGCTGACGGACGATGGCTGAGGCGTCTAGTAAATAGCAAAAATCAACAATAAACGTCTAAACTCGCAACACAACCAATTTTGAAAGGTCGCAAATGAGTGAAGGTACCAAAGACAAAAGTATTTTCATTGGCAATGGCGTAGTCTTCAAAGGCTCGATCAGCGCTCCTAACCAAGCCATCATTTCTGGCACCGTGGAAGGTGATGTGGTCGCCAAAGATGTGGTGATCGGCGCCGCGGGTGTTGTCTCAGGCAGGACCGAAGCAGACTTCATTGACGTCAAAGGCGAACTGAATGAAGCCGTCACCAGCAAGAGTGTGCTCATCGTGCGTTCCAGCGGCAAAGTGTCTGGTGATGTGACCTACGGCGAACTCGAGATCGAGCGCGGTGGAAAAATCAAAGGCAATATGAAGCAAGTCTGAGGCTCCAAGCCCAACAGGGCTTCACCGGCGGGCCTCTAAAATTGGGTAAATTTTCAAGGCCTTTTCGTTTGTCTCACTTGTCAACTTCGACACCGGCCGCATCGTCTTATGCGGCGCGTCAACGCTCCCCCCGCACAAACCTGACCGGCATCGGCTTGGTGGTGCTTTTGCATGCGCTGCTGCTGTGGGCGATCACCTCAGGCTTAGCCAAGCAGGTGGTGCGCTTGACCGAGAACACCGTCGAAGCGGTGTTGATGACCGAAGCACCGCCGCCCCCAGCGCCAGCGCCAACACCCCAAGCGCCGACGCCCAAAACACCCACACCCGCCCCGCCGCCGCCAGCCCCCACCAGCACAGCCCCCGCCATCACCCAACCCAGCGCGCCGCCTGCTGCGGCCCCTACTGCACCGGTTGCGCCGCCTGCGCCAGCTATTCGCACAGGT
The DNA here is from genome assembly GCA_947454585.1 of Comamonadaceae bacterium. Classification (GTDB taxonomy): domain Bacteria; phylum Pseudomonadota; class Gammaproteobacteria; order Burkholderiales; family Burkholderiaceae_C; genus Limnohabitans. The sequence goes on along the minus strand of CANGML010000004.1, from coordinate 3,109 downwards.
GCCGTCATTCAGCCCGGTGCTTCCTGCGCCAAACCTGACTACCCCAGCGCTTCGCGCCGCATGGAAGAAGAAGGCACGGTGACATTGAAGTTTCTCATTGGCACCGATGGCCGTGTGCTGCAAGCCGAGATTGAAAAGACATCCGGCTTCACCCGCTTGGACGAGGCGGCCCGCAATGCCCTCTCCAAATGCCAATTCCGACCCGGCACGGTCGATGGCAAACCTGAGCAAAGCTGGGCCAGCATCAGATACACCTGGCGTTTGGAATAAACGCCGCTCGCAACTTGAAGGAAGCTCCCATGTTGAAACACACCTTGACTCGCACCGCAGCCAGCGCCACCCTGCTCACCCTGAGCGCCAGCACTTGGGCTGAGGACGTGGTGGAGAACCCCTATGGCCTGTCTGCCCTGTGGGCCCAAGGTGACATCGTGGCCAAGGCCACCTTGCTGATCTTGGTCCTCATGAGCATGGGCAGTTGGTATGTGATCTTCACCAAGCTGTTGGCGCAAAACCGTGTCATGCGCTACGCCCAAACCGCGCAAGACAAGTTTTGGAACGCCGGCGATGTGCGCCAAGGCGCTCAGGACTTGGAAGCCGATAGCCCGTTTCGCTTCATTGCCGAAAAAGGGTTGGAGAGCGCCGGCAAACACACGGGCTTGCTGGGCAACATCAACTTCAACGACTGGGTGACCCTGAGCATCCAACGTGCCATGAACCAGGTGCAAAGCCGCATGCAAGATGGCTTGGCCGTATTAGCCACCGTGGGTTCGACCGCGCCCTTTGTCGGGTTGTTTGGCACGGTCTGGGGCATTTACAACGCGCTGGTGAAGATTGGCATGTCTGGCCAAGCCAGCATCGACAAAGTGGCGGGCCCAGTGGGCGAGTCACTCATCATGACCGCCATTGGCTTGGCCGTGGCCGTGCCTGCGGTGCTGGGCTACAACTGGCTGGTGCGCCGCAACAAAGTGGCGATGGAAGAAGTGCATGCCTTTGGCGCCGACTTGCACGCCGTGCTGTTGGGTGCTGCTGCGTCTGGTTCAGCGAAGCAATAACCCATGGCCATGCACCTAGGCCCGAGCGAGGGCAGCAACGGGGATGATGGGGAGCTGTTGACCACCATCAACACCACGCCCTTGGTGGACGTGATGTTGGTGCTGCTCATCATCTTCCTCATCACCATTCCCGTGGTGACCACCTCCATCAAGGTGGAATTGCCGCACGAGGTGCAGCAACCCCGCGAGACCAAGCCGGACAACATCATTCTGTCGGTCAACGCGCAAGGCCAAGCGTATGTGTATGACGCACCGGTGCGCAGCCAAGCCGACCTCATCAAGCAACTGACAAACTTTGCAGAGAAAAAACCACAACCCGAAGTACAAATTCGTGGCGACGCCAAAGCCGACTTTGAAGCCGTCGGTCGCGTGTTGTATGCCGCTCAGGTGGCGGGTTTGACGAAGGTTCGTTTCGTGACAGACCCGCAGGGGCTATCCACAGCCTCGCCGCAGGGGAACTAATCATGGCACTGCAACTGCAAACCCCTGACGAGCCCGAGGTGATGATGGACATCAACACCACGCCCTTGATCGACGTGATGTTGGTGCTGCTGATCATGCTCATCATCACCATCCCCGTGCAGCTGCACTCGGTCAACCTGGACATGCCGCAAGCCGCCACGACGCTGCCCAAAAAACCCAACGTGGTGCGCATAGAGGTGGACGCCCGCAGCGTGGTCAACTGGAACGGCAAGTTCTTGGCGGACCGGGCGGCGCTGGAGGCACTGCTGCTGCAAGCCAAAGCCCAAGAGCCCCAGCCTGAGCTGCACATCAAAGCGCATGGCAAGGCCAAGTACGAAGCGGTGGCCGGCGTGTTAGCCAGCGCGCAGCGTCAGGGCTTGACCAAGATTGGCATCGTGGGCACCGAGCAGTTTGCCGCGCCCTAGGCTGCGCAGGTCAGTCGACCTTCACGCCGGTTTCTTTGATGATCTTGGCCCACTTGTTGATTTCCACTTTCAAATAGTCGCCCGCTTCTTTGGGGGTGCCACCCACAGGCTCAAAACCCACACCCGCCAACTTGGCTTGGAAGTCTGCCGTGCGCAGAATCTTGCCAATCTCTTGGTTTAAATAAGTCACGATTTCAGGGGATGTTTTGCTGGGCGCAAACACACCCACCCAGGTGTAATCCTCAAAACCTGGAAAGCCAGACTCTGCCACGGTGGGCACATCGGGCATCGAGGCCACGCGTTTGTTACTGGTCACCGCCAAGCCGCGCACTTTGCCGCCTTTGACCATCTCCACCGCGGCGGGCAAGGCCACGCTCGCCATCTCGACTTGACCACCCATGGTGGCCGCCAAGGCAGGGCCGGCCCCTTGAAAGGGGATGTGCGTGACGTTCACCTTGCCCAACACCTTGAACAAATATTCGGCTGTCAAATGCGGTGTCGTACCTGCGCCCGCCGAGCCGTAATTCAACTTACCCGACTTGGCCTCGACCACGATCTCTTGCAAGTTCTTGGCTTTCAATCCCGGATAAGCCACCAACAAGTTAGGGCTCGAGGCCACCACGCTGGCCAGCACAAAATCTTTCTCTGCATCAAAGCTGGTATTTTTGGACAAGCTCGCATTCACGGCATAGGAGCTGGTGTTGAGCATCAAGGTATAGCCATCAGCGGGGGCTTTGGCGACCAGCCCGCTGGCCAGGCTGCCCCCTGCACCCGCTTTGTTCTCGATCACCACAGGCTGTCCGATGTTTTCGGACAAGCGCTGGCCGAGCAAGCGGGCAATGATGTCGGCAGGGCCACCGGGCGCGAAGGCCACCACAAACTTGACCGGTTTATGGGGATAGGCGATCTGGCTTTGAGCGTGTGCAGCGCTCACCCAACCCATGGCGATACACAAGGAAAGTGCGAGGCGTCGGTTCATCATGCGGTTTCCTTCAACACGTAGTCAGCCATCTCTTGACGCGTGGTGACCCACACATCGGAATGTTGGGCCACGATGGCCATGATCTCGTCATACACCCAAGCGCCTGAGGGACGGCCCATGACGTGGGTGTGCGCGGTGACATCCAACATCAAGGGCACCGTCTCGCGTTCACGCATGGCGGTGAAGGT
>CANGML010000003.1 GCA_947454585.1 Comamonadaceae bacterium | reverse complement strand
GCAGGCTTCTGCGTGGGCTGGCTGTATTTGAAATTTGGCCAACACGTCGAAGCCGGCAGCAACTTGCTGATCGACGAAATCCACGACCCCAAGAAGGTCGTCCTTTTGCGCATGGCACCGTTTGTTTTGGGTGGGACGGTGATCTCGCATCTGTTTGGCGCATCGGTCGGTCGTGAAGGCACGGCGGTGCAAATGGGCGGCGCGCTGGCTGACCAACTCACGCAGGTGTTCAAGCTCAACGCTGCAGATCGTCGTTTGGTGCTGATGGCGGGAATCAGCGCAGGGTTTGCTTCGGTGTTTGGCACGCCCTTGGCAGGCGCCGTGTTTGCCCTTGAGGTTTTGGCCATCGGTCGTCTGCGTGTAGAGGCGTTGCTGCCTTGTGTGCTGGCGGCCGTGCTGGCCGATCAAGTGGGCTTGTGGTGGGGCGTGCAACACACCCCTTATGTGCTGAGCCAGGTGCCACACATCACGCTTTGGTTGTTGGTGGCCGTGACGATGGCGGGTGCCGTTTTTGGTTTGACGGGCAAGGTGTTTGCCGACAGCACACATGCGCTCAGTGGGCTGATGAAAAAGTACATCGCTTATGCGCCGCTGCGCCCCTTGCTGGGTGGCGTGGTGATCGCCACTGTGGTGATGTGGGGCAGTTTTGACCGCTACATCGGCTTGGGAATTCCAGTGATGGTCGAGGCGTTTGAGCAGCCGTTGGCGATGACGGATTTTCTGGGCAAGCTGCTGTTCACGGTGGCGTCTTTGGGTAGCGGCTTTAAAGGGGGCGAAGTGACACCTTTGTTCTACATCGGTGCCACCTTGGGCAATGCCTTAGCGCCACTGTTGGATGTGCCTTTTGCGCTGTTGGCTGCGGTCGGCTTTGTGGCGGTGTTTGCAGGCGCTGCCAACACCCCCATTGCCTCGACGTTGATGGCGATGGAGCTGTTTGGCGCGGACATCGGCGTGTTTGCCGCGTTGGCCTGTGTGATGAGCTATGTGTGCTCAGGCCACTCTGGTATTTACCGTGCGCAACGGGTCGCGCAGCGCAAGGTGGATCAGCCTTCTCAGCCTTCTTAGAATGGGGGCTATGACGTTCAACCTCGCCCGTTTACTACCAGCCTTCCTCGTATGCTTGGCTATGTTTGTTGCCCCCGTGCATGCCCAGACTTTTAAGATGCCATGCGAGGTAGAGGCGACTATTCCCGCGATGGAAGAGGTGAAGATCAAACCCCAAAAGGTGGTGATTGAAATTCAATCCATGGGTAAAAACATTTTCTTGAAGATGAATGGCCCCGAGCCTTTTTTGATCATTGCCAACAGTTTGGCGACCGAAGAGTTCACGGGGAAAAATCTCACCACAGCGAAGGAAATGGGCGCATTTCGTAAACACAAGGTGACGGGTGCCGAAACAGAAATTCGAATCGAGCAAGCCACCGTCAACGTGACGGCCTTCAGCGACATCAGCTACATGGGCAAGAAAGTGCGCATCAACATCACGGGGCCTTGCAGCGTGCCCCGATAAGGCCGTGCAAACAACGATGAATCTCTGTTTAAAACCAGCACCAAAAACCGGTGCAGTTGCCGGTGATTTGCTGGATCAGCCCGTCGATCAAGCTGCTGATGATCAGCAGGGGCAAGCCCACGTAAACAAACACCCACACCACCAGCATCAGCGTGAGGCGGGGTTCTTCGAGACGATGGCCCATCACGGTCTCGGCTTGGCGGCGAAGGCGAAGTTTGTGCAGCATGGTGCGAGGATTTTAGGCGCATGAAAGTCAACTGGGACAGCTTGGTCCATCCTGAGTGGGACAGGCACCATGCCGCCGCCGCCGCGCCGCTGCAGCAAGACTGGGCCTACGGCGCTTGCATGAAGACGTTGGGTGTGGGGGTCTTGCGTGCGTGGGTTGAGCAAGACGGCACGCCGGTGGCCTTGGCCCAATTCATCCTCCGTCGGTGGGTGGGCGGCTTGGCCAATATGGCGCTGTGCTCGTTGGGGCCCGTCTGGTTGCAGCCCCTGTCGGGTACTGACAAAGCGCGTGTTTACAAAGCACTCAAACAAACGATGCCTCTGAAAAACTTGCGCGTGGTGGCCTTCACGCCTTTGGAGGCACAAGGCCCTGAGCTAGGTCTCTCGCGTTGGCGTCGTGTGATGACGGGGCACAGCACGGTGATGTTAGACCTCACCTTGTCCATGGATGTCCTGCGCGCCCAGTTGGACAAACGTTGGCGGCATCGTCTGGGCGGCGCTGAAAATTCAGAGCTCACCATCCACCGCGTGGGTACCAACGCAGGCCAATACCGTTGGCTCCTTGATGCCGAAATGCAGCAGCGTGAGCAACGCGGTTTGCACGGCTTGCCTGTGCATTTCTTTGATTTGTATGTGCCCTCGCGGCAACAACCGGCCAAAACTATTTTGACGATGCGCGCCGATGTGGGGCGTGACCGCGTGGCAGGCATGATGTTTTTAATTCATGGCGAGGCCGCCACCTACCAAGTCGGTTGGACCAGCGATGCAGGGCGTGACTTGCATGCCCACAATTTAATTTTGTGGAAAGGTATCGAGGAATTGCGTGAGCGCGGTGTGCGCCAGCTCGACCTCGGCGGTGTCAACACCACACGCAGCGCGGGGATTGCGCGTTTCAAAATGAGCACAGGCGGTCAAGTGCTGACCTGTGCGGGCACTTTCATTTAAGCCATGTTGCGCGTTTCAAACCTGTCATGCAGTCGCGGCAATAAGCCCTTGTTTTCCGACGTGAGCTTTGCGTTGCAGGCAGGTCAGGCCTTGCACCTTGAGGGTGACAACGGCGTGGGAAAAACCAGTTTGTTGCGCATCGTGTGTGGTCTGTCGCCTGCCGACGCGGGTGAGGTGTGTTGGCATGACCAACCCATCCAGAAAAACGCTGCGGCGTTTCGTTCGTCCTTGTTTTATTTAGGCCACAGCTTGTCGCTCAAAGAAGAGCTGAGTGCCTTAGAAAACCTGATGTCGGATGCGGCTGTGTCGGGCCGCACGCTCAGTCAGTCCCAAGCCTTGCAGGCCCTGGCACGCATGGGCCTGCGTGGGCGCGAGCATTTGCCGCTGCGCGTGATGTCGCAAGGCCAAAAGCGTCGCACGGCGCTGGCGCGTCTGTTGGCCAGTCAAGCCCCCCTGTGGGTGTTGGATGAGCCCTTTGTCGCCTTAGATGGCAAAGCCCTGGATGGTTTGCGCGGCCTGTTGGCCGAGCATGTGGAGCACGGCGGCATGGTGTTGTTCACCAGCCATCAGCCGGTGGCGCTCACCAGTGCCTCCGACACGTTAGTGCCTGTGCACACCTACCGATTGAGAGGTGCGGCATGAAGGGCAGTGCGTTCATGGCGGTGTTGCGTCGCGATTTGCTGTTGGCCCTGCGCCGCAAGAGCGAGGTGTTGACGGCCGTGTTTTTCTTTGTCGTGGTGGCTGCCTTGTTCCCATTGGGCATTGGCCCTGAACTCAAGACCTTGCGCTTGGTGGCTCCAGGTGTGTTGTGGGTGGGGGCCCTGTTGTCGAGCATGCTCGCCTTGCAGCGCTTGTTTGAGGCGGATTACCGCGATGGGACTTTGGAGCAAATGGCTTTATCACCCACGGCAATGCCCTTACTGATCAGTGCCAAACTCTTGGCGCATTGGCTGCTTTCCGGGCTGCCGTTGGTATTATTGGCGCCAGTTTTAGGGCTGCAATTTGACTTGTCGCAAGACGCGTTGGTCACCCTCACCTTGGCCCTGTTGTTGGGCACACCTGTGTTGTCATTGATCGGTGGCATCGGTGCCGCCTTGACTTTGGGGGTGCGCGGCGGTGGGGTGTTGTTGTCGCTCTTGGTATTGCCGTTGTTTGTTCCTGTGCTGGTGTTTGGTGCAGGTGCCGTCGAGGCGCAGGTCAGTGGTTTGGGCGCTGAAGCGCACTTCTCAATTTTGTTGGCCATGCTCTTGCCGGCGGTTTTTTTCAGCCCATTTGCCTGTGCAGCTGCTTTACGGATCGCGTTGGAATGAAAAATATCAATTGGTTTCATTACGCTGCGCCACAAAACTTCTACGGTTTTGCGGGGCAGGCCTGGCCTTGGTTTGCAGTGCTGGCCACCTTGTTGATGGTGGCTGGGATGTGGCTGGGCTTTGCCGTGGCCCCGACGGATTTTCAGCAGGGCGAGGGCTATCGCATCATCTTTGTTCATGTGCCCGTCAGTTGGATGTCGATGGTCATTTACTTGGCCATGGCCTTTTGGAGCGTGCTGGGCCTGACGTTTAACACGCGCCTGTCGGGCATGATGACGCTTGCCTTGGCACCCACGGGTGCGTTGTTTGCGTTCTTATCTCTTTGGACCGGTGCGCTATGGGGTAAGCCCATGTGGGGTGCCTGGTGGGTGTGGGACGCGCGGTTGACGTCGGAGTTGATTCTTTTTTTCTTGTACCTCGGCTACATCGCCTTGACCTCAGCGATTGATGACACGCGTCGCAGTGACCGTGCAGGCGCCTTGATCGCCATCGTGGGTGCCATCAATGTGCCCATCATTTATTTTTCGGTGAAGTGGTGGAACACGCTGCACCAAGGCGCTTCGGTGTCGTTGACCAAAGCGCCCAGCATGGCGCAAGTCATGCTTTGGGGCATGTTGCTGATGGCGCTGGCCTTTTGGTTCTACACCATGGCACTGGTGTTGTTCCGTGTGCGTACCTTGATCTTGCAACGCGAGAGCCATGCCAGCTGGGTGCATGAACTAGACGAGGTGAAGGCATGAGGTGGCAAGCATGAGATGGGACAGTTGGGCCGAGTTTTGGGCCATGGGGGGCTACGCCGTGTATGTCTGGGGCAGCGTAGGCGTGACTGCTTTGTTGATGGCCTTGGAGGTGCTGCAAGCCCGCTGGGCGCACCGTGCCGTGTTGAGCCAATTGCAAACTGAGCAAGCCGTGGCCCAGTTACCTGCTGAAGAGTTGATGTGATGAAACCAAGAACCAAACGATTTGCTTGGATTGCCGCTGGCCTTGTGGTGTTGTGTGTGGCCGCCGCTTTTGTGTTGAACGCCTTTCAAAGCAATTTGGTGTTTTTCTTCACGCCCACACAAGTGAGCCAGGGTGAAGCGCCCAAGGGCCGCACGTTCCGCGCTGGGGGTATGGTGAAAGAGGGCAGTCTGGTGCGCAATGGCAACAACATCCGCTTTGTCATCACCGACACCGTTCACGAAATGCCTGTGACTTATGTGGGTCTGCTGCCCGACTTGTTCAAAGAAGGCAAGGGCGTGGTCTCACAAGGCAAGCTCAATGACGAGGGGTTGTTTGTTGCCAGCGAAGTCTTGGCCAAACACGATGAAAACTACATGCCACCCGAAGCCCAACATGCCATGGACCAAGCCGCAGCAGCCAAGGCCGCCAAGTCTGTGCAAACGCCTGCCACTGTTAAAGGTAATCCATGATTCCAGAACTCGGTAATTTCGCACTGATGCTGGCCGCCGTGGTGGCGGTGATGCAGGGTGTTCTGCCCATTGCAGGCACTTTGGTGCGTGACCCGCAAACACAAGTGACTTTGCAATCACTGGCGCGTCCGATGGCAGCGCTGCAATTTGCGTTGGTCGCTTTGGCATTTGGGGCCTTGGCCTCGGCGTTTTTAGCCAACGATTTTTCAGTGCTTTACGTGGCGCAGCATTCCAATTCACTGCTCCCTAAGCCCTACCAATTCGCTGCTGTTTGGGGCGGCCACGAAGGCTCGCTCTTGTTGTGGGTGCTGTTGCTTGCCATGTGGACGGTCTCTGTTGCGTTGTTTTCTCGCAGCTTGCCGCTGGACATGGTGGCGCGTGTGATTGGCGTGCTGGGGCTGCTTTCGGTGGGCTTTTTGCTGTTCATCTTGATCACCTCCAATCCGTTTGAGCGCTTGCTGCCTGCTGCCATGGATGGCAAAGACTTGAACCCGTTGCTGCAAGATCCCGGCTTGGTGATTCACCCACCCATGTTGTACATGGGTTATGTGGGGATGGCGGTGGCCTTTGCATTTGCGGTTTCGGCCTTGATGAGTGGCCGCTTGGATGCCGCTTGGGCGCGCTGGTCTCGCCCATGGACGGTGATCGCCTGGACCTTCTTGACCTTTGGCATCGGCTTGGGCTCTTGGTGGGCTTACTACGAACTCGGCTGGGGCGGTTGGTGGTTTTGGGACCCGGTGGAAAACGCGTCCCTGATGCCATGGTTGGTCGGCACGGCACTGATTCATTCGCTGATGGTGACCGAGAAGCGCGGTAGCTTCAAGGCTTGGACCGTGTTGTTGGCGATTGCGGCGTTCTCTCTGTCGCTGCTGGGCACATTCTTGGTTCGCTCAGGCGTATTGACATCGGTCCATGCGTTTGCTTCAGATCCCAAGCGCGGCGTTTTTATTTTGGTCTTCTTGGCTGTGGTGGTGGGCGCATCGCTCACCTTGTTTGCTTGGCGTGCGCCGCGTGTGGCCTTGGGTGGGCACATGGAGTTGGTGTCGCGTGAGTCGTTCTTGTTGGCCAACAGCGTGTTGTTGGTGGTGGCCACCGCAGCGGTGTTGCTGGGTACGATTTACCCACTCATCATTGATGCCTTGAATTTGGGCAAGCTGTCGGTGGGGCCACCTTATTTCAACGCGGTGTTTGCGCCCCTGCTGGTGCCCACGGTGTTCCTCATGATCCCCGGCTCGGTGGCCCGCTGGCGGGAGGCCAATCTGCGTGAGATCGCCCATCATTTGCGTTGGACCGCCTTGGGTGCGGCTGGGTTGGCTGTGCTCTTGCCCTTTGTCTTGGGCGGCTGGTCGATCGGTGCCGCATTTGGTTTGTTCTTGGGGCTGTGGGTTGCTTTGGGGACGGTCCAGCAGGTGTTGCTGCGCGTCCGTAAGCCTGGCCGTATTGCTGCATCGTTTTGGGGCCAGCATCTCGCCCACTTTGGCATGGCGGTATTGGTCATCGGTATCACGGGTGTCAAGTGTTACGAGGTGGAGCGCGATGTGCGCATGCAGATCGGGGATGTGGTCACCATCGCGCCCTATACCTTTAGGCTGAATTCGCTCGACGAAGTGCGCGGCCCCAACTACAAGGCCGTGCGTGCCGATGTGCAGGTGCTGCGCAACGACAAAATCATCGAAATTTTGCAACCCGAGAAACGTCGCTATTTCTCAACGGCCATGGCCATGACCGAAGCAGGCATTGATTCGGGGTTCATGCGCGATTTATATGTGTCGCTGGGTGAGCCGCTCAACGATGAACGCACCGAGTGGAGCATGCGCGTCTACTACAAGCCCTTTGTGCCTTGGCTTTGGGGCGGTGTGTTGCTGATGGTGTTGGGTGGCGTGTTGGCCGCCTTGGACCGGAGATACCGCAAATGAAGAAGGTGCTGATCCCCCTGGTGCTGTTCTTCGGCTTGGTGGTTTTTTTAGCGGTGGGCTTGAAACGTGATCCGCGTGAAATTCCATCCCCTTTGGTGGGTAAACCTGCGCCGCACTTCAGCTTGTTCACCCTTGAGCCAGGTGACACCAAGTTTTCGCCCATCGAGATGCAAGGCCAGGTGTGGATGCTCAATGTGTGGGCCACCTGGTGCGTGGCCTGCCGCGAAGAACACCCCGTGCTGGTCGCCTTTTCCGAAAAGTACCAAGTGCCAATTGTGGGTCTGAGCTACAAAGAAATTCAGCCACAAGACGCGGCTTACAAAGCGCCTTTTGACGAGAAGCTCAAACTTGCCCGTGAGCGCAGCCAGGTATGGCTCAAGCGTCACGGCAACCCTTACAAGACCTCGGTGATGGACATGGATGGCCGCGTGGGAATCAACTATGGCGTGTACGGCGTGCCCGAGACCTACGTCATCGACAAAGCGGGTGTGATTCGCTACAAGTTTGTGGGCGCCGTGACCCCGGCTTTGCTGGCTGAAAAAATCTTGCCTTTGATCACGGAGCTGAACAAATCATGAAATCTGCGCTGGTGAACACCTTGCTGGCTGTGTGTGTGGCCGTGTTGACATGGGCAGCTCCGTCATCCGCCTTGAGCGCGGGACGCGAAGCCCTGCCGATGGCTGAAGACCCCAAGCTTGAGGCACGCTTGGTCGATATCTCGCAAGAGCTGCGGTGCCTGGTGTGCCAAAACGAATCCTTGGCCTCGTCGCACGCTGAGCTGGCCGATGACTTGCGCAACGAAGTACGCGAATTACTTCGGACTGGCAAATCAGACCAAGAGGTCAAAGATTTTCTAGTCGCCCGCTATGGCGACTTTGTGCTGTACCGCCCCGAGGTCAAGCCTTTGACTTGGGTGTTGTGGTTTGGCCCATTTTTGTTGTTGCTTGTCGCCGCCGTCTTTTTGGGTGTGTATTTGCGTCAGCGTCGCGCCCTCGCGTTGCCCACGGCATTGAGTGACGAAGCGCGCGAGCGCGCCAAGCAACTGTTGAAAGGTTGACGTGAATCCAGCCCTCGTGTTTATCTGTGTTGCCATCGCGCTGATGGCTGTGGTGATGCTGGTGCTCAGCCTGGCGCTGTGGCGCGGTTCGCAACAAGGGGCACGTTTTGCCGCACATCAAGTGGAGGCCCTCAACGATCCGGCGACTGCGAATGCGGCGGTTTACCGTGACCAATTGGCTGAGTTGGACCGTGAGTTTGTGCTGGGCAACTTGAACTACGAAGAGCTCAAAACTGCACGCGATGAACTGTCCCAGCGACTGTTGGTGGATGTCGGGGCTGAGGCCGTTGCAGCCCCAGTCGCCGCGTCACAACCCCTGACGGCTATGCCATGGCGCAAACCTTGGCTAAGTCTTGGGTTGTTGCTGTTTGTGGTGCCTGTGTCTTCCCTGCTGATGTACAGCGTGTGGGGGCAACCCGAGGCCTTGGATCCGCTGGCCTTGACGCAGGGCATTGATGCATCTAACGAAGTGACGCCAGAGAAGTTAACGGAAATGGCCACGGCCTTGACGCGTCGCCTGCAAGACGAACCTAACAACATGGACGGATGGGTCATGTTGGGACGCGTGCAGCGCGCGCGTGGCCATTTTGAAGAGTCGGCTGAGGCCTACGCCAAAGCTTTGGCCATGAGCCGTGATGACAATTTGTCGATTGAACGGGCCGAGGTGCTGGCGCAAAAGAATGGCGGTAGTTTTGCGGGTGAACCTTGGGCCATCATTCAGCGCGTGCTCACAGCCGACCCGCATCACCTAAATGCCTTGTTCTTGGCAGGTAGCGCGTCGTACGCCGAATTAAATTTCCGTTCAGCCTTGCGTTTTTGGGAGCGTGCCCGCGAGGTGGTGCCCGCTGATTCGCCTGATGCGCCGGAGCTTGACCGCGCCATTGCCGAGACCCGCGACAAGATGGGCTTGCCTGCTATCCCCCCCCGAGCGGTGGGGGCAGAAGTACCCTTGCAAGCCAACAAGGCCCCCGGAGCCGCCACCAGCATCAGCGGGCGTGTGACCTTGGTGAAAGAGCTGAAGGGGCTGGTGGCCCCCAGTGATACGGTGTTTGTTTACGCCACGCCCGTGACGGGTTCACGCATGCCCATCGCTATTTTGCGAACGACAGCGGACAAACTTCCCTTGGACTTTGTGCTGGATGACAGCATGGCCATGAGCCCCACCACTAAGCTCTCCGACATGGATGAAGTGACGGTGCGGGTGCGCATCTCCAAGAGTGGCCAAGCCACAGCGCAGCCGGGTGACTATGGCGTGAGCCTGACACCCGTGAAGCCGGGTAGCAAGGGTTTGAACTTGATGGTGCGAGACACCTTGCCATAAAAAAGCCCCGCCGTTCTGTCGAACGAGCGGGGCTGTGTGCTTAGTCGCTTGCTTACAGCAAACCGTTCATGCGCGCGAAGTGCAGTGTCTGTGTGCGGCTCTTCACATCTAAGCGACGGAACAAGCGCCACAGATGAACCTTCACCGTGTGTTCGCTGATGTCCAACTCCGCAGCGATATCGCGGTTGCTCAAGCCACGATCCAACATCACGATGAGTTGCTTCTGGCGCTTCGACAGCTTGGTTTCACCCGTTGCGGTGGCAGGCTCATCGTCGCCGGGTTCGGCAGCAAACAAGCCTTGAATTGCTGACGTGATTTCATTGGGGGCGGCAGATTTTTCGATGTAAATGTCAGCCCCAGCTTCGATACAGGTTTCTTCAGCTTCGCCAGCGGGCATCGAAGAAATCACGGCCAAGGGGATGTTGGCGTACATGGTCTTGACGTCTTTGACAGCCGATGTGCCTTTGACGCCAGGGAGCAACAAGTCGAGTACAAACAATTCAGGATCGCCATTTTTGATGATGGCCGCTTGTAACTCACTGAACTTTTCCAACTCGACAACTTTCGATGCGGGACGCATGCGACGCAACAGCATGGCAATGGCTTGTCGCACCAAGGGGTGGTCATCAATGATGTACATACTCATTTTTATTACTCCTGAAAGAATATTAGTAGTTTAGCCCCATAGCGGAACGAACTTCCCGCATGGTTTCCCTAGCTGTGATACGCGCTTTTTCAGTACCGGCATCCACGATGTCGCGCACGATGTGGGGCTGGGTCATGTAGGGTTCGGCCCGCTCAAGCATGGGTTGTTGTTCACGCAGGATGGCGTCGATGATGGGTTGCTTGCATTCCAGACAACCAATACCAGCGGTCTTGCAGCCTTGGGCCACCCACTGTTTTTGGCCTTCGTCGCTGTAGACCAGGTGGAATTGCCAGACCGGGCACTTGTCTGGATCGCCGGCATCGGTGCGTTTTTGGCGCGCAGGGTCGGTGGGCATGCGCTTGACTTTGTGCTCAATCGTGGCGCGGTCTTCGCGAATGGCAATGGAGTTGTTGTAGCTCTTGCTCATCTTGGCACCATCGAGGCCGGGTAACTTGCTGGCTTCGGTCAGCAAGGCTTGGGGTTCTACCAAGATGACCTTGCCCGTGCCTTTGAAGTAACCGTTCAAGCGTTCGCGGTCTTGCAAATCCAACTCTGGCGCCGTGGCAATGAAGCCCATGGCGCCTTCCATGGCTTTGACATCGCCGGTCTCTTGGTAGGCCTTGCGCGACTTTTCGAAGCGCTTCACGCTGTCTTTGCTGAGTTTGGCGAGCGAGGCTTGGATCTTTTCTTCGGCATTGATTTCACGACCATACAAGTGGTTGAAGCGGCGAGCGGCTTCGCGCGTCAACTCGACGTGGCTGGCTTGGTCTTCACCGACAGGCACATGCTTGGCCTTGTAAATCAAGATATCGGCGGCTTGCAGCAGGGGGTAACCCAAGAAGCCGTAGGTGGCGAGATCTTTGTCTTTGAGTTTTTCTTGCTGGTCTTTGTAGGTGGGCACACGTTCCAACCAGCCCAAGGGCGTGCCCATGGCCAGCAGGGTGAACAACTCGGCATGCTCTGGGATGCGGCTTTGTAAAAAGATCGTGCAGGCATTGGGGTCAAGGCCCGCAGCAAGCCAGTCGATCACCATCTCGTAGACGTTTTTCTCGATGACCTCGCGGTTTTCGTAGTGCGTGGTCAGCGCATGCCAGTCGGCGACGAAGTAGTAGCAATCCAATTCAGATTGCAGGCGCACCCAGTTTTTCAAGGCGCCGTGGTAATGGCCCAAATGCAGCGCTCCGGTGGGGCGCATGCCAGAGAGAACGCGTTCTTTCATATCGAAGGTTTCAGTAAAAATTCAAAGGGACTGAGCATCAAGCTCAGCAACTCAAAGGTCAAGGTCATGAGGGGCGCCATCCACAAGGTGTCGACGACTTTCAAGACAACCAAAGCCATCACGATGTAAAAACCGTAAGGCTCCACGCGTGACAGCCAGACCGCTTGTTTCCAAGGCAGCAAGCCCACCAAGATTCTTCCGCCATCGAGAGGCGGCAGCGGAAATAAATTAAAGGCAAACATGACGGCATTGACTTTCACGCCGGCCTTGCACACCTCAATGAAGTAACGTTCCTCGACACCTGCCGCGATCAGGCCATACATGGCAAAGGCCCAGATAAACGCCTGAAAGAAGTTGGCAGCCGGGCCTGCTAAAGCGACCCAAATCATGTCGCGCTTGGGATGTTTCAACTGCCCAAAGTTGACCGGCACAGGACGTGCATAACCAAATAAGAAATTCCCGCCCGTTGCCAAGAACAAGGCGATGGGCATCACCAAAGTGCCCATCGGGTCGATGTGTGGCAAGGGGTTGAGGGTGACACGCCCCATCATCCACGCGGTGTTGTCGCCGCGTAAATGCGCCACATACCCGTGAGCAGCTTCGTGCACCGTGATGGCAAACACCACAGGCAGGCCATAAATCAGAAGGGTTTGAATCAGGTCAGGGAAATTCACAGGTGCATTGTCGCATTCGACACAGATCAGAGGCCTAAGGTGCTCAAAGCGCCGCGGCCTTCGCGGATGACCTCGGGGTCACCCCCGCCATCCATGGGCGTCAGGTCCACCACAGTGGTGGGCTGGAGCGGGCAGGCGCCCGCGTCGATCACGGCAGCCAGTTCATGCTCGAAGCGGTCGCGAATCTCTTCGGCATCGTTCATCGGGTCGGTTTCGCCGGGCGCAATGAGGGTGGTGGCCAGCAGCGGTGCCCCATGCAGCGCGAGCAAATCCAGCAAGGTTGTGTTCAGGGGCACGCGAAGCCCGATGGTTTTGCGTTGCGGATGACTGACGCGCCGTGGCACTTCTTTGGTGGCTTCCAAGATGAAGGTGTAGGCGCCCGGTGTGGCGGCTTTGAGCAAGCGGTATTGGCGGTTGTCGACGCGGGCGTAATTGGCCAGCTCAGACAGGTCGCGACACAGCAAGGTGAGGTGGTGTTTGTCATCCACTTGGCGAATACGGCGCATGTGTTCGACGGCAGCTTTGTCGTCCAAGTGGCAAACCAAGGCGTAGCTGGAGTCGGTAGGCACCGCCAGAATGCCGCCGCGCGCAAGCAAGCCGACGGCTTGTTTGAGCAGTCGCGGTTGTGGGTTGTCCGGATGGACTTGGAGGAACTGGGCCATGGGGCTGACAAAAAATTAAGAGGACGCTGGCACTTCACGTTGGCTGATCCAGCCGGCACCTAGGCCGCAAAGTGCAATCAACAAGATGCCCAAGGTTGCCCATAGATCAGGGATGTGTGAGAAGACCAACCAACCGGCCAAGGTCGCAAATGCGATGCTGCTGTACAAGAAAGGACTCACGCTAGAGGCTGGTGCGCGCGAGAACGCCACGATCAGCAAATAGTGCCCCAAGGTTCCCGCCAAGCCGATGACGCACATCAAGAGCCATTGAAAAGGGGTGAGGTCCGTGGTCCAAACCCCGAGCACCAGCAGGGATGCGATAGCCGTGCCGACCCATCCGGTGTAGATGTGCATGGTGACCAAGTTTTCGGTCTTGGCCATGCGACTGGTCAAGATTTGAAAAGCGGCGTACACCACCACCATGCTCAGCGGTAACCAAGCGGCATCGGTGTGGACACTGCCACCTGGACGCACGATCAACAAAGCGCCGAGCAAACCACCCAGCACAAACAACCAACGAATGCGTGAGACATGCTCCTTCAAAACGAAACGCGCCATGATCGTCACCACCAAGGGGGTCAGCATCGCAATGGCGCTGAACTCCGCCACGGGCATGCGTTGTAGGCTGGCAAAACCCAACAAGCTGCACAGCAGCAGCAATATCCCGCGAACCATCTGCAGCGTGTAGTTATGGGTACGAAACATCGTCCAGCGCCGTTGCGGCCACATCACTGCTGTGGTGGCCACGGCTTGAAACACATAGCGAAACCACAACACCATCAACAAAGGGACGCTGACGGTTAAATACTTGTTGGCGGAGTCCAGCACGGCGAGGCAGGCCATGGCGGCCACTGCGCAAGCCATCCCCACAAAAACGTGTTTGTGAGAATCCGGCGTCATTGGATGCGATGCGCCAGGGCTTCCCAAACAGGGGTGAGTTGCCCAGGGAGCCAAGGCAAAGTGCCCAGGTCAATGCGGCTTTCTGTCGGACTGTGAAAGTCACTGCCGCGTGAGGCAAACAGGTCAAATTCTTGGGCCATGTCAGCGTAGGTCACGAACTCGGCGGGCGTGTGGCTGCCGGTGACCACTTCAACACCTTGTCCGCCGTGGTGTTTGAATTCGGTGAAGAGTGCAAATTCCTCGTTGGCTGTGAAACCGTAACGCCCTGGATGGGCAATGATGGCCATGCCTTGCGCTTGAACAATCCATTGCACGGCATCTTTGAGTGTGGCCCAACGGTGCGGCACGAAGCCGGGATGACCTTCGGTCAAAAAGCGGCGAAACACCTCATGGGTGTCTTGGCAAACGCCCGATTCGACGAGGTAGCGGGCGAAGTGGGTGCGCGAGATGAGCTCTGGATTGCCGACATATTTGAGCGCGCCTTCGTAGGCGCCATGGATCCCCACTTTGGCCAATCCGTCTGACATTTCTTGCGCCCGCTCACTGCGACCGCCGCGGGTGCGTTGTAAGCCAGTTCTCAGTTGTTCGTTGTCCGCATCAAAGCCCAAGCCCACGATGTGCACCGTTTTGTTGGCGAAGGTCACAGAGATTTCGGTGCCCGTGAGGTACTTCATGCCGTTGGCATGGGCCGCAACAAGGGCGCGGTCTTGGCCGCCAATTTCGTCGTGGTCGGTCAGTGCCCACAGTTCGACACCATTGGCTTTGGCGCGTGCTGCGAGGGCCTCGGGTGTGAGCGTGCCATCCGACACCACGGAGTGGCAATGCAGATCAGCGTTCAAGATGGAGGAGGTCACACCTTCATTGTAGGCGTGGCAGTGCTGCGCGTGCATTCGCACCGGTGACAGCGGCGACCTCCTCCAGCGAGATGCCGCGCAGTTCGGCGAGCACCTGCGCAATACGAGGCAGCTCTGCGGGCTCGTTGCGGCCTTGCGGCTGGCCCATCGCCCGTTGCTCAGCGGTGGTGTAGAGCCAATGCGGCGGGATATCGGGCGCATCGGTTTCGAGCACGATGGCCGACAGCGGCAACTCGGTAGCCAAGCGGCGCAGTTGCAAGGCGCGTTCAAAGGTGAGCGCACCCCCAAAGCCAAGTTTGAAACCGAGGTCGATGAAGGTCCGTGCTTGTTGCATGCTGCCATTGAACGCGTGGGCGATGCCGCCCATGACCGGTGTTTTTCGCAAGCCCTTCAACAGCCAGTCTGCCGACCGGCGCACATGCAAGATGACGGGCAACTGGTGTTGCTGTGCGACTTTCAGTTGTGCCTCGTAAAACACTTGTTGTTTAGCGAAGGCCTCTGGGGTGTTGAGCGTGGGTACAAAACCATCCAGGCCAATTTCACCGACGGCCACCAAGCGCGGGTCATCTTGGTGCGCATGCAGCGCAGCATCGAGGCTCACCACGTCGGCGTCGGTCGCTTGGGGTGTGTAAAGCGGATGAATGCCCAGTGCATACGCGTCTTGCTGGCGGTGGGCCAACAACCGCACCGTGTCAAAGTTGGCGACAGCAACTGCGGGGATGACGCAGAGTGACACACCCGCGCGACGCGCACGCTGATGCACCTCACCGCGGTCGGCATCAAATTCAGAGGCGTCGAGGTGGCCGTGTGTGTCAATCCACATGCGACTCAGGGGCGAAAACTCATGCGTTGCCTAGCGCGAAGACGGAATTAGGAATTTTGCGCGTCACGGTGGTTTGCGGTTTTTTGGCAAATACACCGCGCTTGGGCGAGTTGTTGGCGGGCACTTCACCCCCTTTGGAGATTTGTGCGGCGATCAAGCTGTGCAAGCTGATGGATTGCATGTGGTCGTCCATTTTTTGGTTCAAGTGCGTCCACAACTCCTCGGCTGCGACGTAGCCATTTTGCCCGCCCTCACCAGAGACTTCTTCCAGTGGGTCTGGGCTGTTCACCGCGTTGATGATCTGGGCCACGCTGATGTGGTTGGCATCACGGCTCAAGGAATAGCCACCCCCCGGGCCACGGGTGCTTTCCACGAGGCCATGTTCGCGCATTTTGCTGAAAATTTGCTCAAGGTAGGAGATGGAGATGTGCTGGCGCTTGCTGATGGCGGCCAAGGACACAGGGCCTTGGTTTTGGCGAAGCCCCATGTCGATCATGGCGGTGACTGCAAAGCGGCTTTTGGTACTTAAACGCATGGAATTCTCCTTTGGGTTAAGGGTTGAGCAATGGCAACCTTGTACGAACTTTAAGCACAACAATACTTCGTGTAAATTCGTATTTATAATTTTTTTTATTCGAAAAATTCGAAGTATCTAACGCCAATGAATTTCAAACACTTGTACTATTTTTGGGTCACTGCGCGAGCAGGCGGCATCATGCGCGCAGGCGAGCAGTTGCACACCACGCCGCAAACCTTGTCTGGACAAATCAAACTGTTGGAAGAAAGTCTGGGGCGCCGCCTGTTTAGAAAAAGTGGCCGGCAGTTGGAGTTGACCGAGGACGGCCGCAAAGCACTCAGCTATGCCGATGATATTTTTGCGTTGGGCTCCGAATTGCAAACCGCCATGGCCAATCCTGAAAGTGGCGGACAAGTTTTGGCCTTTCGTGTGGGCGTGGCTGACTCGGTGGCCAAGTCGGTCGCCTATCGCTTGCTGGAGCCAGCCTTGTCCATTGCGGAGCCGGTGCGTTTGATTGGTAGCGAGGGCAAGTTTCCTGACTTGTTGGCGCAATTGGCTTTGCACCGATTGGATTTGGTGATCGCCGATGAGCCCTTGTCCAAACGCATCAGCGTGAAGGCGTTCAACCATGCGCTGGGGACGACACCCATGAGTTTCTTTTGCATCCCTGCACTTAAAAAATCGCTGAAAGGGAAATTTCCCCAGTGTTTGCATGACGCGCCGATGTTGATCCAGGGCTCCGCCTCGTCCGTGCGACAGCAACTCGACGGCTGGTTGGTCAGGCACAACATTCAGCCCCGCGTGGTGGGCGAGTTTGACGATGGCGCCTTGATGACCGCATTTGGTCGAGAGGGGCGCGGCGTGTTCATGTCACCCAGCATCTTGGAGAAAGAGATCGTGGCGCAATATGGCGTTGAGGTCATCGGTCGCACCGATGAGTTGGTGGAAGAGTTTTTTGCCGTCTCGGTCGAGCGGCGCATTTCACACCCCTGTGTCGCTGCCATCACACAAAACGCCCGTGGGCGTTTGTTCAACGGCTAACTCTAGGCGTACGCGTGGAGTCGACCGCGGTGGTCGTAGGTGGTCAGGATGACAGGGGCGCGGGGTGCCGTGGGCGTCTGCGCCTGATCAGCATGGCGTGAATCGCGTTGCGAACGCGCTTGGGCATCTTGCAGTGCCCGGTCATAGTCATCGCGATGCTGTGGGTTAGACAACACTGCATAGGCTTGGTTTAAGCGCACCATGGTGGCGCCATCGCCAGCGCCGTTGCGGTCAGGGTGGTGACGTTGTGCCAACACACGGTACGCCGCCCGGATGACATCGGGGTCAGCGGTGGGGGCGACGCCCAACACGGTGTAGTGGTCTTGGCAACTGCTCATGTGCCCAATTAAACACCAAAAATCAAATAAAAAGTACTAATTAATTAAAAAATAGAATACTTTGTGACTTTTATGCAAGCTTTCCAGCGTTCAGGTGGAGTAGTCGGTCGCAGCGTGAGGCCAAGCTGCTGTCGTGCGTGACCAGCACAAAGGCGGTGTTGTGTTCTCTGGCGAGTTGCAACATCAGGTCGAACACGTGGTTGGCGGTGTGGCGGTCTAAGTTGCCTGTCGGTTCGTCAGCCAGCACGCAAGCGGGGCGCGTCACCAAGGCCCGTGCGATGGCTACCCGTTGGCGCTCGCCGCCTGAGAGCTCTGCGGGGCGGTGATGCAGGCGTGCGCCAAGCCCCACCGCTTCGAGCATGGCTTGGGCTTGGGCGCTGGCAGCAGCGCGGTCCATGCGACGAATCCACAGGGGCATGGCCACGTTGTCGAGTGCGCTGAATTCAGGCAACAAGTGATGAAACTGATACACAAACCCCAAGTGCTGGTTGCGCAACTCGCCCAGTGTGGTGGCATCCAAGCCCGCCATGGCTTGGCCCATCAGGGATACATGGCCGGTGGTCGGCTGGTCTAAACCGCCCAGCACATGCAGCAAGGTGCTTTTGCCAGAGCCCGAAGAGCCGACGATGGCCAGCGTTTCACCTGCATGGACCGTCAGGTTGACATCCGTCAGGACGGTGACATCCAAAGCGCCTTCTTGGAAGCGGCGACTCAGGTGCTGGGCGGTGAGGAGAGGCGTGGTCATCGGCAGCCAACCTTATTCATAGCGCAAGGCTTGTGCAGGGTTGACGCGACTGGCGTGCCAACTGGGGTAGAGGGTGGCGATGAAGGCCAAGGCCAGAGAGATCAGCGCGACGGGCCAAATGTCGCCCGCCTGGGGGGCGCTGGGCATGCGGCTGATGAGGTAGATGTCGCGTGGCAAGAAGCTAGCGCCCAACAGGTTTTCAATCGCAGGCACGATCACATCGATGTTGAACGCGACACCGAGGCCCAGCCCCAGCCCGGCTAAGGTGCCCAGCACACCGACTGTGGCGCCTTGCACGACAAAAATTGCCATGATGCTTTTGGGGCTGGCACCCAGGGTGCGCAAGATGGCGATGTCCGCACGCTTGTCGGTCACCGTCATCACGAGGGTGGTGACAAGGTTGAACGCCGCCACCGCCACGATCAGCGTGAGGATGATGAACATCATGCGTTTTTCCACTTGAACTGCAGCAAACCAGGTGCGGTTTTGGCGGGTCCAGTCACGCACGATCACCTCGGGGCCGAGTTGCATCGCCAATTCAGCCGCCACGCTGCGTGCTTGTTGGCTGTCCTTGATTTTTAAGCGCACACCGCTGGGTGCTTCGAGTCGAAAGATGCGTTGCGCATCGTCGAGGTGCAGCAGCGCCAACGACGCGTCGTACTCGTAATGGCCCGAATCAAAAATACCTGACACATGCAGTTGTTTGAGACGCGGCATCACGCCCGCAGGCGTGACTTGTCCGCCGGGCGCAATCAGCGTGATGTGATCGCCGACCCGTACCCCCATCGCCATGGCGAGTTCACCACCCAGCACCACGTTGAATTTCCCGGCTTGCAACGTAGCCCGCACGGATGCAGGCATGTGCAAGGTGAAATCAGTCACTTGGGTTTCAAGTTCGGGGTCAATGCCCCGCACCATGGCGCCGCGCATGTCTTCACCGCGCGCCATCAGCGCCTGTTGCGCCACAAAGGGCGCAGCAGCCAGCACATTGAGGTTCTGTTGGGCTTGTGCCATCAGCGCGTTCACATCAGCTAGACCTTCCCCACCAGGGGCCAGCAGTTCGATGTGGGAGACCACAGCGAGCATGCGGTCGCGCACTTCTTTTTGAAAGCCGTTCATCACGCTCAGCACAATGATCAGTGCCGCCACGCCCAGGGCAATGCCCAACATGGACACCCCGGAGATGAACGAGATAAAGCCATTGCGACCCGACGCACGACCCGCGCGCGTGTAACGCCAACCGATCAGCAGCTCGTAGGGAATTTTGGATGTGTGGGCTTGCATGTGGGCTGGATTATCCCGTAGGGAAAAAGGCAGGCCCTTGAGTGGGTCAGGCCGCTTCAAGGACAATCACCCCATGATGTTGATTCCCTTTTCGCTGTGGACCACGCACGGCCCTGAAGCGTCCGTGTTGGCCAAGGCCGAATTGCCGCATTTGCGCGCTTGGTTAGCGGCGTCAAAGCGTGTCGATGTGCAGGTCGATCAACCGCGTGCCCCGCTGTTGGCCACACTGTCGCCACCGCACGAACGCGCTTGGGCGCAAGCTGTCGGTTGGCCTGACGTGGACGGCGCTTTGCCTTGGGCCGCGTACGCCGCGACGCAAGCCGGACTGGCCAATTCGGCAGATGCGCGGTCATCCGCCTGGGCTTTCATCACGCTGTGCCATTGGCAGGTCAGCCATGGCCAAGTTACGCTGGGTGACCCTGTGCATTTGCAGATCGATACCGCAACGGATGAGGTCTTGTTCCAGGCCATGCATGGATTTTTTGCGGAAGATGGCATTGCGTTGCACCGCTACAAGCCGGGTCAATGGTTGGCCCAGTCCCCTTTGTTTGTCGACTTACCCACCGCCTCGCTGGACCGCGTGATGGGCCGCAACATCGACCCGTGGTTGGTGGGCTGTGAGACCTCCGCCAACTCACTCAGCCCCGCCGCCCAACTGCTGCGCCGATTGCAAAACGAAATGCAAATGTTGCTCTACACCCATGCCCTCAATGAAGGGCGTGGTTTAACCATCAACTCGTTTTGGCTGCACGGCACAGGGCACTTGCCGACGACACAGGCCTCACGCGAAGCACCTCGGGTTGTCTCCACGCTGCGCCAAAGCGCGTTGCAACAAGACCTCATCGGATGGCTTCAAGCTTGGCAGGACATGGATGCCCAAGTCATCGCGCCCCTGTTGGCGCGCGTGGCCGCTGGCGAACCCCAGCGTTTGGTCCTGTGTGGCGAGCATGCGTTCCATGTGTACGACAGCGCCACGCCGTCCCTGTGGCAGCGCTTGCGTGCGCATTGGGCGCCCACTTCTTTAGACACCGTGTTGGCCGTTGCGCCTTTGAAAGACTAAGCCCATGCAATTCATGCCACGCGACATGCCACCCCGCAGTATTTGGGCATTGGAGCAAGCAGGCGTGCATCCCCTGTTGGCGCGTTTGTATGCCGCACGTGGTGTGCAAGAGGCGGCCACGCTCGACGCCTCTTTGGCGCAGCTATTGCCGCCCATGGGTTTGAAAGGCATCGAGGCCGCCGCCACCCTGTTGGCTGATGCCATGGCCGCGAACAAAAAATTGTGCATCGTGGCCGATTACGACTGCGACGGTGCCACTGCTTGCGCTGTGGCATTGCGCGGCCTGCGTTTGCTCGGCGCAAGCCAAGTGAGCTACATCGTGCCCGACCGCGTGGTCGATGGCTACGGCCTCACGCCGCCCATTGCCGAGCGCGTCAAGGCCAGTGGCGCCGATATGCTCATCACGGTGGACAACGGCATTGCCAGCGTCGAGGGTGTGGCCCGTGCGCGCGAATTGGGGCTGCACGTGTTGGTCACCGACCACCATTTGCCCGCGGCGGTGTTGCCCGAGGCCGATGCCATCGTCAACCCCAACCAACCGGGTTGCACGTTTGAAAGCAAATCGCTGGCTGGGGTGGGCGTGATGTTTTATGTGTTGCTGGTGCTGCGCGCCGAACTGCGCAAACGCGGTGTTTTTAGCGCTGAACAGCAGCCCAAACTCGACACGCTCTTGCCCTTGGTCGCTTTGGGCACCGTGGCCGATGTGGTCAAACTCGACGCCAACAACCGCCGCTTGGTCGCCCAAGGTTTGGCGCGTGTGCGCAAGGGACAAATGCCGGCCGGCATGAGCGCTTTGTTTGCGGCAGCCGGTCGCCAAAGCGAGAAATGCACTTCGCAAGATTTTGGTTTCGCCTTAGGCCCGCGCATCAATGCAGCCGGCCGTTTGTCAGACATGACATTGGGCATCGAGTGCCTGACCACTGACGATGTAGGCCGCGCCACTGAGTTGGCCGCGCAGTTGGACCGCATCAACCGTGAGCGCCGCGAGATTGAAGGCGACATGCGCGAGCAAGCCTTAGAGCTGGCGCAAGAGATGTTCGACCCCGAAGAAGAACCGCCCTCGGCCCTGTGCGTGTTCGACCCCGACTTTCACGAAGGCGTGGTCGGCATCGTGGCGGCCAAGCTCAAAGATTTGCATCACCGGCCCACCTTTGTGTTTGCGCCCAGCCAAGCGGATGGCAAGGGTCACGAGCTCAAAGGCTCAGGTCGGTCGATTCCGGGTTTCCATTTGCGTGACGCCCTCGACCTGGTGGCCAAACGACATCCCAGTGTCTTGCTGCGTTTTGGCGGTCACGCCATGGCGGCGGGATGCACCTTGGAAGAAGACAACCTCGCTACCTTTGAAGAAGCCTTGCAACACGTCGCGCAAGAGTGGCTCGATGAAGCCACCTTGCAACGCCGCTTAGAAACTGATGGCCCCTTGCTGCCCGAATACCGCCGACCCGAGTTGGCCGACACACTGGCACGCGAGGTGTGGGGGCAGGGCTTTGCGCCGCCCACCTTCAGCGAAGAGGTGGAGGTGCTCGGCCAACGTTTGGTGGGCGGTAAACATTTGGCGCTCAAACTGCGCCACCAGGGACAGCCCGTGGATGGCATTTGGTTTGGTCGCGTCGACCCACTGCCGTCCATGGCGCATTTGGCCTTTCGCTTAGAGGCCGATGAGTGGCAAGGCAACAAACGGGTGCGCTTTGTGGTCGAAGGCATGGCTGGATAAAAAACGACAACAACGCAATGGCAACCAAGAAAAAAATCCAACTCCCTGAAGTCAACTTCTCTGACTACGGTGACACCCGCTACTTGCACCTCGGCACGCCGTGGGTGCAAGGTTCGATGAACATTGACAAGCCGTTTGACATTGACCTTGAATACGTGCAACGCATGATGGCGTGGCTGTTGTTTGTAGACATCGACCAGGTGAACAAGCTGCACGCCATGCAGCTGGGGCTGGGTGCGGCGTCGCTGACCAAGTTCTGCTTCAAACATCTGCGCATGACAACCACCGCGATTGAGCTCAACCCCCAAGTGGTGGCGGCTTGTCGTTTGTGGTTCAAGCTGCCTGCTGACAGCGCCAAGTTGCACGTGGTGTTGGGCGATGCGGCTGAGGTCGCCCAGCACGACCACTGGCGGGGCCAGATCGATGCGCTGCAAGTAGATTTGTATGACCACGAAGCGGCGTCGCCCGTGCTCGACAGCGCCGAGTTTTATGCCGACTGCCGTCGCTTGTTGACGCAAGAGGGTTGCATGACCGTGAACTTGTTTGGCCGTAGCTCGAGCTACGAACAAAGCCTCGCCAAGATGGCGCAAGCATTTGGCGAAGACGCGTTGTGGGCGTTTAGGCCCACGCGTGAGGGCAACACGGTGGTGTTGGCGCAGCGCACGCCCCAGCACCCCAAGCGGGCCGAATTGATGGCGCGCGCGGAAGCCATTCAAGCGCGTTGGCCGCTGCCAGCCACCAAATGGCTGCGTGTTTTCAAACCCCTGAACGTTTGAGCGGTCAGGGTTAACCCGATATTTTTGACCTCTACAAAGTAGGTGAAACCCACATCAAAGTCGGGTGTTAGCCAACTCCATAATTCAGCGCATATTTGCTTTTGGATAGAGGAGATGAAATGATCAAAAGTCAACAAGACTTTTTCTCCGGCCTGATGTTTACATTGGTCGGCGGTGGTTTCGCATGGGGTGCGACCAGCTACACCATTGGTACTGGGGCCCGCATGGGGCCTGGCTACTTCCCCTTGTTGCTGGGTATTTTTTTGGCCGTGTTGGGCGCCTTCATCACGTTTTACTCCTTGGTAGAGCACACGGAAGACGGCGAGCCGATTGGCAAGTTCGCATGGAAGCCCATTTGCTATATCTTGGGTGCCAACGTGGTGTTCGGTATCTTGCTCGCTGGTTTGCCCAAGTTTGGCCTGCCGCCCATGGGCTTGATTGCCGCCATTTACGCCTTGGTCATCATTGCCAGCAAAGCGGGTGAAGTGTTCAACCTGAAGGAAGTGCTGATTCTTGGCACGATCTTGTCCGTTGGCAGTTACCTGGCTTTCATCGTGCTGCTGAAATTGCAGATGCCCGTTTGGCCTACTTTCATCACTGGCTAAGCCGGGAGACATAAAAAATGGATTTAATTGCAAACCTCTCATTAGGCTTTGGCGTGGCGTTCACGCCCATCAACCTGATGTACGCCTTGATCGGCTGTATCTTGGGCACGCTGATTGGCGTGTTACCTGGCATTGGCCCCGTGGCCACCATCGCCATGTTGTTGCCTGCAACTTATGCGCTGCCCCCCGTGTCAGCCTTGATCATGTTGGCGGGTATTTACTACGGCGCTCAATACGGTGGGTCTACTACTGCGATTTTGGTGAACTTGCCGGGTGAATCATCCTCGGTGGTGACCACCATTGACGGCTACCAAATGGCCCGTAAAGGCCGCGCAGGCCCTGCGTTGGCAGCGGCTGGTTTGGGTTCATTCTTCGCGGGCTCCGTGGGTACTTTGATCTTGGCTGCGTTTGCGCCGCCACTGACCGAGCTCGCGTTCAAGTTTGGCCCTGCCGAATACTTCTCGCTCATGATCTTGGGCTTGGTGGGCGCGGTGGTGTTGGCTTCGGGCTCTTTGCTCAAAGCGATTGCCATGATCGTGTTGGGCCTCTTGATGGGCTTGATCGGTACGGACGTCAACTCGGGTGTGGCGCGTTTCAGCTTTGACATCCCCGAACTCACCGACGGTGTGGGCTTTGTGGTGGTGGCGATGGGCGTG
>CANGML010000002.1 GCA_947454585.1 Comamonadaceae bacterium | reverse complement strand
TTTGGCAAAGTAATTCAGCGTGCTGTGGTGATAGGGAATCACAGGGTACAAGGCCCAATTCCCAGGTTTGTCAAACTGGGCTTGGATAAACGGGTCTAAGAAGTCAGTGGGTGTATCGAAGTCACCCCCAAAGGTGGTCTCGGGCAAGTTATGAACGATGGGCACATAAAAACTGCCGTTGTAGCGCGCAAGCAAGGGTTTGTCGTTACAAAGCACTTCAGCCAACAAACTCAGGGCAAACAAGCCCACAAAGATAACCAAGCTGTAAAAGCCCAGACGGTTGTGTCGAAAGCGCAACCAAGCACGCTGGGTGGGCGACAAAGAGGCTTCAGTCGAATTTGACACGAGGATCCACCCAGACATAACAAAGATCACTGATGAGTTTGGTGACCAAACCGATCAAGGTGAACAAATACAAGGTACCCATCACCACAGGGTAGTCACGACGCATGACACTTTCATAGCTCAACAAGCCCAAGCCGTCCAAAGAAAACAAGGTTTCAATCAACAAAGAGCCTGTAAAAAATGCACCGATGAAGGCGGCGGGAAAGCCCGTCACCAAGGGAATCAACGCATTGCGAAAGACGTGTCGCCAGATGACACGCCGCTCTGACAAACCCTTGGCGCGAGCCGTCAAAACGTATTGCTTTCGGATCTCTTCCAACATGGCATTCTTGGTCAACAAAGTGGTCACCGCAAATGCGCCCAAAACACTAGAGGTGACGGGCAGGACGATGTGCCACAGGTAGTCGGTGATGCGCGCAGTCCAGGTCAGTTGTTCCCAGTTGGCAGAGGTCAAACCACGCAGAGGGAACCACTGCAACTGCCCCCCAAAGACCACCAGCAAGGCCACCCCCAGCACAAAGCCAGGAATAGCGAAACCAATCAAGACGACCAAGCTGGTCACCCAGTCAAACGCTGTGCCCGCGCGCACAGCCTTGGCAACCCCCATCGGCACTGAGATCAAATAGCTCAAGAAGAAGGTCCACAAACCTAAGCTGATGGACACAGGCAACTTTTCTTTCACCAATTCCCAGACTGTTTTGGGATAGAAAAAACTTTTCCCCAAATCAAACACTGCAAACTGTTGAAGCATTTGCCAAAAGCGTTCCGTGGCGGGCTTGTCGAAGCCATACTGCTGGCGTATTTCTTCGATGCGCGCGGCATCCACACCTTGACGGCCCCGATAGCCTGCACCGCCGACTGCGGCGCCCTCGCCTCCACTGTCGCGACCTTGCAACTGCGACACCATTTGCTCGACAGGTCCACCGGGCACAAACTGAATCACGACAAAGGTCATCAGCAACACACCCAGCAAAGTAGGCACCATCAGCAAAAAACGCTTGAGAATATAAGTACTCATGGGGCTTGCTCGGTTCGTTTGGTGGCCGCCAACGTTGCACGGTTGTCCAGCGTGGCCCACCAGGTAGAAGAGGCCCAACTTTCAGGTTGGTAATAGCGCGGCATCACCGCCGGCAATTCAAAGCGGCCATTGCGCCAAGCCACACGATGAACACCGCCATACCAATGGGGTACGCTGTAATGCCCATGTCGCAAGACACGATCTAAGGCGCGCAAGGCTGTAATCAGTTGGGGGCGGGTTTTAGCTGACGTGACGTTCTCCAGCAAGGCATCCACAGCAGGGTCTTGAACACCGATGAAATTGCCTGATCCTTCCGTGGTTGCGGCTTTGGAGCCAAACCGTTCCATCAACTCGGTACCCGGCGACTCACTGCCCACAATGCGGTTGCTGATGATTTCGAAATCAAACACATCCAGGCGTTTTTGCAAAATGGCAAAGTCGATCACTTTGTAGTTCACTTGAAACCCGAGCTTTTCAAGATTCTTGCTGTAGGGCGTGATGACACGCCCCATCGCACCCGAGTTGTCTAAAAACTCGATGCTGAACGCTTCACCCTTGGCATTGCGTAAAGCGCCGTCGCGATAAGTCCAGCCAGCCTCCGCCAATAAAGCCTTGGCGAGTCGCAAGTGGTCGCGCAAAGTTTCGCTGGATTTTGGATCTAACGAGGTACGCGGGGGCTGGGGCACCGGATTGTTGAACACCTGGCCTGACAGTTTGTCGCGTAAAGGGTTGAGCAGGGCTAACTCCGAAGCATCTGGCATGCCCGTGGCTTCAAAATCACTGGCGACAAAATACCCGCGCACCCGCTGATAGGCCCCGTAAAACAACTGCCGGTTCATCCATTCAAAGTCCATCGCTAAACCAATGGCTTCACGCACGCGGGGATCTTTGAATTTGGGCAATCGGGTGTTGAACATGAACCCCTGAAAGTCACCCGCATTGCTGTGCTTGAACTCGGCTTTCATGAGTTCGCGGTTGGCGAACTGCTTGCCCGTGTAGCCCCTCGCCCATTCGCGGGCGATGAAGGATTGAACCAAGTCAAACTCCCCCGCCTTGAAACCCTCCAATTGCGCGGTGTTGTCTTTGTAGAGTCGGTACGTGATGCGATCAAAGTTATACAAGCCCTTGCGCACATTCAGTTCACGGGCCCAATAGTTGTTGTCACGCTCATAGCTGACATCACGGCCAAAGACCACGCGTCCAATCTTGTAGGGGCCACTGCCAATCGGAACATCCGTGACAATTTTGTCGAAGGGCTTCAAACGCCCGTCCACGTGACCCCATTGGCGACTGAAGACGGGCATGGCACCGACGATCAAGGGCAATTCAGGGTTCACTCGCTTGAACTCAAATCGCACGGTTCTGCTATCCAACACTGTGACGTCGGCCACTTCCGCGTAAAGCGTTCGAAATTGTGGTGCTGCTTGTTTGCTGACCAACTGCTCGAACGAGTGCTTCACATCCTCGGCTTGAACTGAATCGCCGTTGTGAAAGCGGGCTTGCGCCCTGAGCTTGAAGGTCACTGACCGGCGGTCTGATGACACCGTGACATCCTCTGCCAGCAAGCCATAGGCGGTGGTCGGTTCGTCTAGGGTACCAACCAACAACGATTCAAAGACCAAACCTGCCAAGCCAGGCGCCGCATTGCCTTTGAGGGTGAACGGGTTGTATTTATCAAAACTCGACAACCGTGAGGGCGGCACCAAGACCAATTCGCCACCTTTAGGAGCCAAGGGGTTGGCGTAATCGAAATTTTTAAAATTGGCAGGGTATTTCACATCACCAAACTGCGCATAAGCGTGACCCGCCCAACTGGGGCAACTACACAAAAATGCCAAGAAAATGAGAAATCGACGCATGCGACAATTCTGCAAGATTTTTTGGAGAGATTCACATGGGTACAAAAACTGGTTTCCTGTCGGGCAAAAAACTCCTCATTACAGGGGTTTTGTCCAACCGCTCGATTGCCTATGGCATCGCCAAAGCATGCCATGAGCAAGGTGCTGAGTTGGCTTTTAGCTACGTTGGGGAGCGTTTCAAAGACCGCATCACCGAATTTGCGGCTGACTTTGACTCGACACTGATTTTTGATTGCGATGTGGGCAGCGACGAACAAATCAAGCAACTCTTCATCGATTTATCCGCACACTGGCCAAAATTTGACGGCTTTGTGCACGCCATTGGCTTCGCCCCGCGCGAGGCGATTGCTGGCGACTTTTTGGATGGTTTATCGCGCGAAGGCTTCCAAATCGCCCACGACATCAGCGCCTACAGTTTCCCAGCCATGGCCAAAGCAGCACTGCCCTACCTGAACGACAAATCAGCTGCGCTCACCTTGTCCTACCTGGGGGCGATTCGCACTGTTCCCAACTACAACACCATGGGTTTGGCCAAAGCATCGCTCGAGGCATCGGTGCGTTATTTGGCGGAGTCGTTCGGTTCGAAAGGCCGTGGTTTGCGTGCCAACGGCATCAGTGCAGGACCCATCAAAACCCTGGCTGCCAGCGGCATCAAGGGCTTTGGCAAGATTTTGAGTGTGGTGGCAGAAGCCTCCCCCATTCGCCGCAACGTGACCATCGAAGACGTGGGCAACGTCGCTGCTTTCTTGATGAGCGACCTAGCAGCAGGTGTAACCGCTGAAATTACTTATGTTGATGGCGGATTTAGCCAAGTGGTCGGCGGCATTGCCGAGCCTGCCGCCGAATAAGCTAAATGCATAGGTCCCTTACGGTTGTTAAAGCCGCAAGAGTGACGCTTCAAAATTGGTGGCTGATGGCAATTAAACCTTGACGCAATCGGCGAAATAACGTTTCACGCCATCGTCGCCAACCACCTCAACTAATCCGTGGATGTCGGTCTCGAAACCTGGACACTGCAAGTTGAATTCGCGGGCAAACTTGAGGTAGTCCACGATCTTCTTGTTGAACACTTCGCCCGGAATGAGCAAAGGGATGCCAGGTGGGTAAGGCGTGACCAAACTGGTGGTGATGCGACCGACTAAATCATCCACAGGCACACGCTCGGTGTTGCGATGCGCGATCTGCGCATAGGCATCGCTGGGCTTCATCGCGGGCGTCAGGTCACTCAGGTACATGTCAGTTGTCAAACGCGCAATGTCGTACTTGGCGTAAAGCGTGTGAACGTGTTGGCACAAGTCGCGCAAGCCCATGCGCTCGTAGGCGCGGTGCTTTTGGCAAAACTCGGGCAGGATGCGCCACATCGGTTGGTTACGGTCGTAGTCGTCCTTGAACTGCTGCAACGCAGTGAGCAAGGAGTTCCAACGCCCCTTGGTGATGCCGATGGTGAACATGATGAAGAAGCTGTACAAGCCCGTCTTTTCGACGATCACACCATGCTCAGCCAGGAATTTGGTGACGATGCTGGCGGGAATACCGGTCTTGTCAAACTTACCGTTCAAATCCAAACCGGGGGTCACGATGGTCGCCTTGATCGGATCCAACATGTTGAAGCCATCAGCTAAATTGCCAAATCCATGCCACTTAGACGATTTGCCTTTGCCTTTGATGATCCAACTCTCAGCGCGCCCAATGCCGTCTTCCACCAATTCGTCTGGGCCCCAGACCTTGAACCACCAGTCTTTGCCGTATTCGTCATCCACCTTGCGCATGGCACGACGGAAATCCAAAGCTTCCGCAATGCTCTCCTCCACCAAGGCTGTGCCGCCGGGCGGCTCCATCATGGCCGCAGCCACGTCGCAACTGGCGATGATGCTGTATTGAGGGCTGGTGCTGGTGTGCATCAAATACGCTTCGTTGAACAAGTGTCGGTCTAATTTGGTTTTCTGCGAGTCTTGCACCAACACATGGCTGGCTTGGCTGATGCCGGCCAACAGTTTGTGAATTGACTGCGTGGCGTACACCACGGAGTGCATGGGACGCTCGCGCTTCTTACCCATGGCGTGATAGGTGCCATAAAACGGATTGAATGCCGCATGCGGTAACCACGCCTCATCAAAGTGCAGGTTGGCCACATAGCCATCGAGCATTTTCTTGATGGTCTCGGTGTTGTAGAGCACGCCGTCGTAGGTGGATTGCGTCAGAGTCAACACGCGCGGCTTGACCTTTTTTGCATCCACGCCTTTGAGCAACGGGTTCGCTTTGATCTTGGCCTGAATGGCTGCAGGTTCAAACTCGCTTTGAGGAATCGGGCCAATGATGCCGTAGTGGTTGCGAGTGGGTTTCAAAAATACAGGAACTGCGCCCGTCATGATGATCGAATGCAACACCGACTTGTGGCAATTGCGATCGACCACCACCACATCATCAGGCGCGACCGTATGGTGCCAAACAATTTTGTTGGAGGTGCTCGTGCCATTGGTCACGAAGAAACAGTGGTCTGCATTGAAGATGCGCGCAGCATTGCGCTCGCTCTCACCTATCGCCCCGTTATGGTCCAGCAGCTGACCCAACTCTTCCACGGCATTGCACACGTCAGCGCGCAACATGTTTTCCCCGTAAAACTGGTGGTACATCTGACCCACAGGGCTTTTCAAAAATGCCACACCACCCGAATGGCCTGGGCAATGCCATGAATACGAGCCATCTTCGGCATAGTCAAGCAAGGCTTTAAAAAAGGGAGGTTGCACGCTCTCTAAATAACTCTTAGCTTCCCGAATGATGTGACGTGCGACAAACTCGGGCGTGTCTTCAAACATGTGAATGAAGCCATGCAACTCGCGCAAGATGTCATTGGGCAAGTGCCGCGAGGTTTTGGTCTCGCCGTACACATAAATAGGAACGTCCGCATTTTTACGCCGCACTTCTTCAATGAAGTTGCGCAGATTCAACACCGCAGGATCCAGATCAGGGCCTGGTGTGAACTCCTCATCGTCAATCGACAAAATGAAAGCACTGGCGCGTGACTGCTGCTGTGCAAACTGACTCAAGTCGCCATAGCTGGTGGCGCCCATGACCTCATAGCCCTCACCTTCGATGGCATCAGCCAATGCACGAATGCCTAAACCTGAGGTATTTTCAGAACGAAAATCCTCGTCGATGATGACAATGGGAAAGCGAAATTTCATGCAGCACTCCGAGCACTTCAAGCTTAAAAACAATAGCGGCGAAGTGTACTCGCCCGCTGTTACAATAACTGGCTCAGGAGCGATGGATGAGTGGTTTAAGTCGCACGCCTGGAAAGCGTGTGTGGGTTAATAGCCCACCGCGGGTTCGAATCCCGCTTGCTCCGCCAAAAACCCATAAAAAAACGCGCCTCGTGCGCGTTTTTTTATGCCGGCATCAATCCCACTCAGCTGCTGCTCTCTTGCGCTTTCTTGATCGCGTCTGCGCTGCTATTGGCTGCCGCTGAACTGATAGGGTTTTGAATTACAAGACCTAGCAAGCGCGCACCATGCTCCACGGCAATTGAGCCGTAGGAAATATCACCCTGCACCACGGAGTCTTTGTGGAACTCGACACGTTCAGCAGCGTAAATGTTGCCTTCCACTTTGCCTGCAACCATCACTCGATGCGCAGTGATGTCACCGGAAACCTCACCCGTTTTACCAATCGCAACGGTAACTTTGTTGTCTTTGGTGGTCTCGATATTCCCCACCACCTTCCCATCAATACGAACGCTGTCGAGCAACACCAAGCGGCCATAAATCTGGGTCGTACGGCCAATGATGGTGTCAAAACGCTCTTGAGAAGGTGAAAGTGATTTGTCTTTGAGTTTTTCAAACATGCGAGGCCTTATCGTTGAAGCTTGAGGTCACTGGCCACTTGCCGTCGTTTGAAGCAACATTTGTGTGGGGTTCAAGACACGGTCATTTCTTAAGACTTCATAGTGGAGATGAGGCCCCGTGGATCGTCCTGTATTGCCTAATTGCGCGATCGTGTCGCCACGTTGCACTTTTTGGCCAACCTCGACCAGTCGTTTGCTCAAATGTGCATACCGCGTGGTGAATCCCTCGACATGACTCACTTCCACCACATTGCCATAGGAAGCCTCCCATGCTGAACGCGTCACTGTTCCAGCCGCCGTTGCAACGACAGGAGCACCAACATCTGCAACGAAATCAAGACCTTCATGCATGGCCAACTGGCCTGTAAAGGGGTCATTACGAATACCAAATCCACTGGTAATTCTGAAATCTTTGCTCACGGGGATCCCCGTTGGTAACGCATGCAGCCAATTGAGCTGAGAGGCCCAGTTTTGGGTCAAATTTTTCACAGCTACTTGGGTTTGAGAAAATTCTTGCATCGCTGAAGAAAAATCTTGGTTCAAATCTCGGGCATGTGAGGATTGCACATGAGGGGCCACCCATGGACCGCCACGCGCCTCGTCTTTCTTGCTGTACTTATCGCGCAAATTGATGGGTGTCGCAATGTCCATGAAACGATTCTTCAAGGCTTCGAGCTGGCGAATCTCTTGCACGGTGGTGTTGAGCGTCTGGCGCAAGTTGTCCAAACGTTCACGGTAGACGGCTTCAACCTTTTGCTGTTCAGCCTCCGTCGTGACACCGCCCAAACTACGGGCCAGGCCTGGGCTTAACTCAATCGCGATCCGAAAACCTATAAAGTGAAGGAGAACGCCCAAAGCGACCAATACAAACGCAGAGGCGCAGATCCCCACCAACACCTTTTGTGCGGTAATCGAGATGGTCCGCACCGAGGCGGTGGGCCCAGAAACCCACATCAATTGCATAGATCACTCCGGAAAACTTAATCGATAAAAGGTGAATTGCTTCACAAACGGAAGGAGAATTGTAGGGAGTTCTCCCAGAAATAGTCATCTTATTTTTGAAGATGTGAGGGCTGCAATCACAAAGAATGCCTCTTTTATGAAAAATAATTCAATAGAATTAATAAATTTAACATATATTTACTCAATATGAAAATATGAGTAAAAAAATAAGCATATGCAAATTCCTTGGTTAGAGCCAGACACCCCATTTCCACCCCCCGAATCTGCTCAAAAAAAAGGCAGTGAACTTGCGGGGATTGTTGCGGCTGGCGGCGGCTTATCGACGCAGCGCTTGGTTGAGGCCTATCGCCAAGGCATCTTCCCTTGGTACAGCGAAGGACAGCCGATCCTGTGGTGGTCACCCGATCCACGCATGGTGCTGAAAACAGCAGATTTCAAACTCCATCGTTCCCTGAGAAAAACACTGCAACGATTTATCCACGATCCAAGTTGCGAAATTCGCATTGACAACAACTTTGCAGAGGTCATCCATCACTGCGCGCACACGGCGCGTCAGGGGCAGCCCGGAACATGGATCGTGGAGGACATGAAGGCAGCCTACCAAGTGCTGCATGCGAAAGGTCTAGCCCACAGTGTGGAAACATGGGTGGAGGGCAGGCTCGTGGGTGGTTTATATTGCGTCGCTATAGGCCAAGCTGTTTTTGGTGAATCTATGTTTACCCATCAAACTGACGCTTCGAAGATTGCCCTTGCGGCCCTGGTTGCTTTCGCCCGCGCGCATGGCGTTGATTGGATTGATTGCCAGCAAAACACGCGTCACTTGAGTTCTTTGGGCGGGCGCGAAATGCCGCAATCGGTATTTTTGACTCATCTGCGCTCCACCAACAAAGAGACCAGCTTGCCATGGCGTTTTGTTCCGTCTTATTGGTCATCGCTTGATTTATCCGTAGGGCATGCATGACAAACGCCCGCGATTTACCATTTGAAACGGTACAGTTTTATGCCACCGCGCCCTACCCTTGCAGCTATCTGCCTCGCCAAAGTGCACGGTCCCAAGTCGCCACACCCAGCCATTTGGTCAACAACGATGTCTATGCCCAACTGGTCAGTGAAGGTTTCCGTCGAAGTGGCTTGTTCACCTATCGGCCTTATTGCGACAACTGTCGGGCATGCATTCCGTTGCGTGTAGACACACGAACCTACAAGCCAAACCGAAGCCAACGACGCGCTTGGCATCGACACCAGAATTTACAAGTTCGCATTTTGAAACTAGGTTTTGACGCAGAACATTACGATCTCTATCTGCGATACCAAACCAAGCGTCATGCTGGCGGCGGTATGGACGAGGACAGCATTGAGCAATACACCCAATTTCTGCTACAAAGTCGCGTGAATACGCGTTTGGTTGAATTCCGAACGCCCCCCTCTGATCAAAACAGCCTCGGGACACTCAAGATGGTGTCAGTCATTGATGTTTTGAATGATGGGCTATCTGCGGTTTATACCTTTTACGAACCTGAGGCAGGTTCAAGCTATGGCACTTTCAACGTGATGTGGCAAATCGAGCAAGCACGCCGTCTTGACATGCCCTACGCTTACCTTGGTTACCTGATTGAGGACAGCCAAAAAATGCGCTACAAAGCGGACTTCTTGCCTCACCAACGTTTGATTGATGGGACATGGGTTGATTTCTAATTTCACATGATAAAATAGGTCATGCGTAAATCAACAGTCCCTGCGACGCCGAATATCCAAGTAATTGAGCGTATGTTCACGCTCATCGATGTTTTAGCCTCTCGCGAAGAAGCTATTTCGCTGAAGGAGATCAGCGAGCGAACAGGGCTTCATCCTTCCACCACACACCGAATACTGAATGATTTAGCCGTTGGTCGATTTGTCGACCGGCCTGAAGCGGGCAGCTACCGACTCGGCATGCGTTTGCTCGAACTGGGTAATTTGGTAAAAGGCCGCTTGAACGTCCGCGATGTCGCCTTTCAACCCATGCGCGAACTGCACAAATTGATTCAACAACCCGTCAACTTGAGTGTGCGTCAAGGGGATGAGATTGTGTATGTTGAACGTGCGTTTAGCGAAAGATCGGGCATGCAAGTGGTGCGTGCCATTGGGGGACGTGCGCCACTCCATCTCACCTCCGTTGGCAAACTATTTTTAGCCATGGACGATGAGCCACGGGTGCGTGCCTACGCCACGCGAACAGGACTCAGCGGTCAAACACGCAACAGCATCACACAATTGCAGATTCTCGAACGTGAGCTTTCAAAAGTCCGCCAATCGGGCGTGGCGCGGGACAACGAAGAGCTTGAACTTGGCGTTCGATGCATGGGCTCAGGCATCTACGACGATCAAGGTAAATTGGTCGCAGGCATCTCCATTTCTGCACCTGCAGATCGCTTGGACGAGGGCTGGTTACCCAAGCTGCAAGTCACGACCCAAGCTATTTCTTATGCCTTAGGCTTTAAAGAATCCACCGCATAAAAAATCCAGCGCTAAGGCTGGATTTGGGTTGGTCGTTTGTATCAACTTCAAGTTTGTGGACGTGTGTGATTGGTCTCAACCCATTTGCGCACACGCTCCGCATCGCCAATTCGACTCAATTTTCCTGCTGAGTCCAAGAAAACCATGATCAATTTACGTCCGGCCACCTTGGCTTGCATCACCAAACATTGACCGGCTTCAGAGATATAGCCTGTTTTTTGCAAACCAATTTCCCAGTTAGGGTTTTTAACCAAACGGTTCGTGGTGTTGTACTGCAGGGTGCGATTACCAACTTCCACCTTGTAACTAGGCGAGGTGGACAACTCACGCAGCGTGGCATCGTGGTAAGCATTACCCACCAAGGTTGCCAAATCTTTGGCGCTAGACTGGTTTTGACTAGAAAGACCGGTCGGCTCGATGTAGCGCGTGTCACGCATGCCTAGCTGGGCCGCTTTGGCGTTCATCATGGCGACAAAAGAGGACATGCCGCCAGGGTAAGTGCGGCCCAACGCATGGGCGGCACGGTTTTCACTGGCCATCAAAGCCAAGTGCATCAACTCACCACGGGTCAAAGTTGCACCAACACGCAAACGGGAACTGCTGCCCTTTTCTGTATCCACATCGTCTTGGGTAATGGTGATGGACTCATCCATGGGTAAATTGCCTTCGCTGATGATCAAGCCTGTCATCAACTTGGTGATGGAGGCAATCGGCAAAACGGCTTGATCATTTTTACTGAGCAAGACTTCGTTGGTGTCTTGGTCGATGACATAAGCCACACTGGACTTCAAATCCAAAATGTCATTGGTCGCATGCAAGCCAGCCTTTTGTCCAAACGATGCAATGACTGGCGCTGCTTTTGCAACCTGGCGACGCATGTGGGCCTTAACAACAGCAGGCTTGGTTTTTTGAACGTTATTTTTTTTCTGCGGGGTGTTGGCTTGTGCATGCACGGCACACAAAGAGGTCAAGAAACCAAGTGCAGTCGCAATGAGTAGTCGTTTCAAGAGGGGTTCCTTTGGCTTGAAAAACATGGTGCTGCAAGTCTAACAAAAAAACAAAAGTCACGCAAGATCAATGACTTGCGTGACTTACCTCATAAACCCTATAAAAAGGCTGAAGGAAAGGGCCTATCCCTGAGCAGCCACCCTATCCGATTTACTTTGAAGCTTATTCAAAGCACTCAAATAAGCTTTGGCCGATGCAACCACGATGTCTGGATCAGACCCGACACCGTTGACCACTCGACCACTGTTTTGCAACCGTACCGTGACTTCGCCCTGACTTTCCGTAGAACCACTGATGGCGTTCACGGAGTAAAGCACCATTTCAGCACCGCTTTTCACATGGGATTCAATGGCTTTTAACGAAGCATCAACAGGGCCATTACCGTCCGAATCACCTTTGACCTCTTTGCCCGCGACCGTGAAAACGACACTGGCATGAGGCCGCTCACCCGTTTCACTGTGTTGCGACAAAGACACAAAAGCAAACTGCTCGCTGGCAGCAGTGACCGATTCTTCACTGACCAAAGCCAAGATGTCTTCATCGAAAATTTCGCTTTTACGGTCCGCCAATTCTTTGAATTTTGCGAAAGCCGTGTTGATCTCGGACTCGCTCTCCATCTGAACGCCCAAGTCTTCCAAGCGTTGCTTGAAGGCATTACGTCCGCTGAGTTTGCCCAACACAATCTTGTTGGCGCTCCAGCCTACGTCCTCAGCTCGCATGATTTCATAGGTATCTCGGGCTTTGAGGACACCATCTTGATGGATGCCTGAGGCATGGGCAAAAGCATTGGCACCCACAACAGCTTTATTAGGTTGCACCACAAAACCGGTTGTTTGACTCACCATGCGGCTAGCAGCCACGATTTGTTTGGTGTCAATGTTCAAGTCAAGATCAAAATAATCTCGGCGAGTTTTAATCGCCATGACAACCTCTTCCAAGGAACAGTTACCTGCACGCTCACCCAAGCCGTTGATCGTGCACTCCACCTGACGCGCGCCCCCCATCTTGACCCCTGCTAAGGAGTTAGCGACCGCCATCCCTAAGTC
The DNA here is from genome assembly GCA_947454585.1 of Comamonadaceae bacterium. Classification (GTDB taxonomy): domain Bacteria; phylum Pseudomonadota; class Gammaproteobacteria; order Burkholderiales; family Burkholderiaceae_C; genus Limnohabitans. Next base: position 18,268 of record CANGML010000002.1, on the reverse strand, counting down.
GTTGTGACAGTGCACAGACCAAATGGCTTTGTCAGAGTTGGGCACGCGCTCGCGCAAAGTTTTGATGAAATTTCCATACAACTCCGGAATGGCGTAGCCCACTGTGTCTGGGATGTTGATGGTGGTCGCCCCCTCCTGAATTACAGCCTCGACAACGCGGCACAAAAAATCCATTTCACTGCGATAGCCATCTTCGGCGCTGAATTCAATGTCGCCCATCAAATTGCGAGCAAAACGGACTGACTGCTTGGCTTGCTCCAACACTTGCTCAGGCGACATTCGCAACTTTTTTTCCATGTGCAGAGGGCTGGTTGCAAGAAAAATATGCAACCTTGCGTTGGCAGCACCACTCAGCGCCTCTGCAGCACGAGAAATGTCACGGTCATTGGCACGCGCAAGCGAACAGATCGTGGAATTCTTAATCGCAGCAGCAATCGACTTGACGCAATCAAAGTCACCGTTAGAGCTCGCCGCAAAACCAGCTTCTATCACGTCCACCTTCAGTCTCTCCAATTGACGCGCAATACGCAGCTTTTCATCGCGGGTCATGGATGCGCCAGGTGACTGTTCGCCATCACGCAATGTGGTGTCAAAAATGATGAGTTTGTCGGACATGGTGAGAACTCCTAAATTCCTAAAAAATCTGCAACGTTTGTATTAACCCCAAAGCAAAAGGCCCGTTGCAAATGCATACGGGCCTTGTTTGGGTTTGCGCGTGCGCTACCAACTCCGCCCGTGAGAGGATAGAAGTAGTAGAGCCAGCGAAAAATTTATCATGTTCTGAATTTAGCATAAAGCCAAACCGTTGTTTGCTGAAAGTGTCTCATTTGTGCAAACCAGCTTCGTCGGGCTCGTCTGTCGACGTACTGATGACGCTGGTTTGCATACCTTTGGCACGTCGCCAAGCGTACAACCCGTAGCCGCTCAAGCCATAAAACATGAACAAGGCAAACAACACGATGGGGGGATGAATGGTGATCACGGCAATCGTCAAGGCGAGCAAGACGATCACCACGAACGGCACGCTCTGCTTCATCTGCACATCTTTAAAACTGTAAAAAGGCACGTTCGTCACCATCGTCAAGCCTGAATACAAACACCATGCAAACATAGGCCAAGCCACCTCAGGACCAGTCACGCCCATCTCGGTCATCAGCCACATAAAGCCCATGACTAAGGCCGCCGCCGCAGGCGAAGGCAAACCTTGAAAAAAGCGCTTATCCACCACAGCGGTGTTCACATTGAAACGTGCCAAACGCAAAGCAGCACAAGAGATGTAGACAAATGCAGCCACCCAACCCCAACGCCCCAGACCTTTGAGTGCCCACTCATACGAAATCAAGGCAGGTGCAGCACCAAATGACACCATATCAGCCAACGAGTCCATCTGCTCGCCAAATGCGCTTTGCGTGTTAGTCATACGCGCAACGCGTCCATCCAAACTATCGAGCACCATCGCACAAAAAACGCCAATAGCGGCCAGCTCAAAACGCTCATTCATTGCCATCACGATGGCATAAAAACCGCCAAACAAAGCGGCCAAGGTAAACAGATTGGGCAGCACATAGACGCCCTTGCGGGGCTTGCGAGGCTGCAACTCTTCTGTTTGATCTTGTTGTTCTGACATTCGTGTCGCTCCGAGAAATAGACCTAGAGTGTAAGCGGTACGTCACGCACAGCCGAAAACGACAAAGGCCACAAAAGTGGCCTTTGTCAGAGCAAAAAGCAGATGCTTAGTTGCGGGTTTGATCCACCAGTTTATTCTTGGCAATCCAAGGCATCATGGCGCGCAATTGAGCGCCAACTGTCTCGATCGAATGCTCAGCATTCAAACGACGACGGGCTGTCATGCTTGGGTAGTTGGTTTTACCTTCCAAAATGAACATCTTGGCGTACTCACCCGTTTGAATACGCTTCAACGCATTACGCATGGCTTCGCGAGACTTCTCGTTGATCACCTCAGTACCTGTCACGTACTCGCCGTATTCAGCGTTGTTCGAGATGGAGTAGTTCATATTGGCGATGCCGCCCTCGTACATCAAGTCAACGATGAGTTTCAACTCGTGCAAGCACTCGAAGTAAGCCATCTCAGGTGCATAACCTGCTTCGGTCAAAGTTTCGTAACCCATCTTCACCAATTCAACCGCGCCACCACACAACACAGCTTGCTCGCCGAACAAGTCGGTTTCTGTCTCTTCTTTGAAGTTGGTTTCGATGATGCCGCCTTTGCCACCACCATTAGCCATGGCGTAGCTCAGTGCCAAGTCACGGGCCTTGCCGGACTTGTCCTGGTACACAGCGATCAAAGAGGGGACGCCGCCGCCTTTGAGGTATTCCGAGCGCACGGTGTGACCCGGGCCTTTGGGAGCGATCATGACCACATCCAAATCCGCGCGCGGGATCACTTGGTTGTAGTGCACGTTAAAGCCGTGAGCAAAGGCCAAAGTGGCACCCTGCTTCATGTGAGGCGCAACGTTGTTGTTGTAAACCTCTGGGATGTTCTCGTCTGGCAACAAGATCATCACCAAATCTGCCGCTTTCACTGCGTCATTGACTTCCATGACGGTCAGGCCAGCTTTGGCCACTTTGTCCCATGAAGCGCCACCTTTACGCAAACCGACCACGACTTTGACGCCGCTTTCATTCAAGTTTTGGGCGTGCGCATGGCCTTGTGAGCCATAGCCAATGATGGCCACAGTTTTACCTTTGATCAGGGACAGATCACAATCTTTGTCGTAAAAAACTTTCACAGGGTTCTCCTAAAAAATATGTTTAAAAAGTTGAGAGTTAGACACGCAAGATGCGCTCACCGCGGCCAATGCCACAAGCACCTGTGCGAACAGTTTCAAGAATTGCGCTGCGGTCAATCGCCTCCAAGAAAGCATCGTTCTTAGACAAGTCGCCCGTCAACTCAATGGTGTAGCTCTTCTCAGTCACATCAATGATGCGACCGCGGAAGATATCAGCCATGCGCTTCATTTCTTCACGCTCTTTGCCAACGGCACGCACTTTGACCAGCATCAGTTCACGCTCGGTATAGGCCCCCTCTGTGAGGTCGACCACCTTGACCACTTCGATCAAGCGATTCAAATGTTTGGTAATTTGTTCAATCACGTCATCCGAACCATGGGTTTGAATGGTCATACGGGACAAACTAGCGTCCTCAGTGGGGGCAACAGTCAAGGACTCAATGTTGTAACCACGCGCAGAAAACAAGCCCACCACGCGCGAAAGAGCACCGGGTTCGTTTTCAAGCATCAGGGAAATGATGTGTTTCATGATCTCATCCTCCCTGTTCAAAGGTCTTCGCTGCCGAGCAGCATTTCTGTGATGCCCTTGCCGGCTTGCACCATAGGGAACACGTTCTCGGTGGGATCGGTACGGAAGTCCATGAAGACCGTGCGGTCCTTCAGCTTGCGTGCTTCGCGCAAAGCAGGCTCCACATCTTCGGGACGTTCGATCAACATACCCACATGACCATAGGCCTCAGCCAACTTTACAAAGTCAGGCAAGGCGTCCATATAGCTACTGCTGTAGCGGCCTGAGTATTCGATTTCTTGCCATTGGCGCACCATACCGAGGAATCGGTTATTCAGTGCCACTACCTTGATTGGTGTGTTGTATTGGAAACATGTTGAGAGCTCCTGAATACACATCTGTACCGAGCCCTCCCCTGTAACACAGAAAACTTCACTCTCGGGCTTCGCCAGCTTGATACCCATGGCATATGGAATTCCCACACCCATGGTGCCCAAACCACCCGAATTGATCCAACGACGGGGCTCATCAAAGCCGTAGTACTGAGCAGCCCACATTTGGTGCTGCCCCACATCAGAGGTGATGTAGGTGTCGGTACCTTTGGTTAATTTGTGCAGTGTTTCAATGACGTACTGTGGTTTGATGACTTCAGTGTTGCCACGGTCGTATTTCAAACAATCACGCTTGCGCCATGATTCAATCGTTTCCCACCAACCGCCCAACGCAGCGGCATCAGGTTTAAGTCCAGACTCTTTGATCATGTCGATCATTTCGACCAACACGTCTTTGACATCGCCCACGATGGGAATATCGACCTTGACGCGCTTGGAAATGCTCGAAGGGTCAATATCGATGTGAATTATCTTACGTTCGTTCTGGGCGAAGTGCTTGGGGTTACCAATCACTCGGTCATCGAAGCGGGCACCGACAGCTAACAAGACATCGCAGTTCTGCATGGCGTTGTTGGCTTCGATGGTTCCGTGCATGCCGAGCATGCCCAAAAACTTAGACTCACTCGAGGGGTAGGCACCCAAACCCATCAGTGTGTTCGTGACGGGGTAACCCAACATATCGACGAGGGTTCGCAATTCTTGGGAGGCATTGCCCAGCAACACACCACCACCGGTGTAAATGTAGGGGCGCTTGGCTGTCATCAACAGCTGAAGCGCTTTGCGAATCTGGCCGCCATGCCCCTTACGAACGGGATTGTAAGAACGCATTTGGACGTCTGCAGGATAGCCTTCGTAAGCCGTTTTCTTGAACGACACGTCTTTAGGAATGTCCACCACAACAGGTCCTGGTCGTCCGCTGCGGGCAATGTGAAATGCCTTCTTAAGCGTTACTGCCAACTCACGAACGTCTTTGACTAAGAAGTTGTGTTTGACGATGGGTCGGGTGATACCCACGGTGTCACATTCTTGAAATGCATCAAGACCAATGGCATGCGTTGGCACTTGACCCGTGATGATCACCATCGGGATGCTGTCCATGTAAGCGGTGGCAATGCCTGTGACCGCGTTGGTCACCCCCGGACCTGAAGTCACCAAGGCCACGCCAACATCACCGGTTGCGCGTGCATACCCGTCTGCCGCATGGACGGCTGCTTGTTCATGCCGCACGAGCACATGCTGCATGGTGTTTTGCTTGTAAAGCGCATCGTAAATGTAGAGAACTGCGCCGCCTGGGTATCCCCAAATGTGCTTGACATTTTCAGCTTGCAGGGCTTTGACGAGAATCTCGGCGCCCATCAATTCTTGCGTTTGGCTGCCGTTGGCAGCTCCGGAATGCGATTCCGACTTTAAATTTTCCATTTTTTACCTTTTAACCTGAGTGAATTTCGTCAACGAAAAACCTTGGGTGCTTCTCGGCGAACCCTTGTGGGGCAGCATCGAAACTTTGGACCTTCAGCCATGGACGCATGGTTCGCGCCGGACCCAGACCCGTTTGCCTTTTTTGTCGAATTGCAGCCTTAGATTATGACATCAACAAGCCGGCATATTCAATTAAATCCGCGAAAACTCGGCTTAAATGTCATAATCGCGCCCGATTCAACCTTGGACCCATTCTCAGTGGCCACCGAACACGAACTGTCTGACTTCCTCAAGAGCGCCGAAAATCGAGCTTTCAAACGCTCGTTTTATCACGTTCGTGACGAAGAGGCGGCTCTTGATATCGTCCAAGACAGCATGATGAAGCTTGCAGAACACTACGGTGATAAGCCTGCCACTGAATTGCCCATGCTTTTTCACCGCATTCTGTCAAATACCACACTGGACTGGTTTCGTCGAAACAAAACCCGAAAAGCACTGTTCAGCAACTTCAGTGACTTCGATTCAGACACAGAAACTGGGGAATTTGACATTTTGGAGTCATTGACACACGACAATGACCCACTGATCGCGCAAAGCGCTGAAGCAAATTTCAGCAGCGCGGCGAATGTGCACGAAATCGAAAAGGAGATACAACTTCTCCCTGCTCGTCAACGAGAAGCCTTCCTGCTGCGTTATTGGGAGGATATGGACGTTTCTGAGACAGCCGCGACTATGGGATGCTCAGAAGGTAGCGTCAAAACACATTGTTCAAGAGCCGTTTTAGCCCTGAGCAAAGCGCTAAAAATCAAAGGAATTCAACCATGACACATACCGCAAACTCCCAAGACCAATTTGGTTTGCGCATTGCTGAACATCTGAATTCAGCCGCACTCGACCTGCCACACGACATTTCTGAGCGATTACGCGCTGCCCGCACACGAGCTGTTGCGGCGAGACTGCAACCACAAACACGCTTACAAACCAGCACCTCGTTGGTTAATCAAAATGGGGCCGGTCTTTTAAGCTACGGGAATGAGGGTCTCAACCTCTGGGGCCGATTGGCCTCATTTTTGCCACTGATCGCCTTGGTTGCAGGCTTGGCATTGATTCAAAACGTCATGGATGACCACCGGGCCAACGAATTAGCGGAAGTCGACTCAGCGTTATTGATCGATGATTTGCCCCCGGCTGCCTACGCAGATCCCGGCTTCCTTCAGTTCCTGAAGAACCCCCTGTCGATCGAAGCCAAAGAATAAACCAACTTATGCTCCGCATGCGCTTTCTCACGCCCATACTTGCTGCCCATGTTTTGGCCAGTTGCGGAGCGCTGCTGACGTGTAATCTTGGCTTAGCCCAAACAACGCCTGCGCCTAGCGTCACCAAGGCAACACAGAATCTGCCAGGTCGACCTTTGTGGATGGACTTATCCGATTCACAGCAACAAGCATTGGCGCCCTTAGCCCAACTTTGGCCAACGATGACTGAGCCACACAAGCGTAAGTGGCTCGCTATTTCCCAAAACTTTTCTCAGCTCACAGCTGATGAGCAAAGCACTGTCCAAGGCCGCATGCGTGAATGGGCAGCATTGAGCCCACAACAACGTGCGGCCGCACGGTTGAATTTCGCTGATGCACAACAACTTCTGCAAGAGGACAAGAAAGCCAAATGGGCGGCCTACCAGGCACTCTCCCCAGAAGCTAAACAAAAACTTGCCGCACAGCAAAATAAGCCTTCGATTGGCGCAGCACCTGCTGTGAAACCTGTGGCGCCAGCGAAGCTTGCTACATCACCCTCCGCCAGCAACACCAAAACGCTGCCTCGCATCGCTTCAGACCAAGCCGCACCCACCACTCTATTGCCTAATCCGGTCAACACAACCAGTGCGCCTGTAGCCCCCGCGACCGACAGCTCTGCCACACCTCAATGATTTTGGATTTCACTGCGCCCAGCCTTCGCCGCCGCATGGCTTGCTGGACCTACGAAGGCATGTTACTTTTTGGGGTCTTGTTCATCTTTGGGTATTTGTTCAGCACGCTCAGCCAGTCTAGGCATGCACTTGACAATCGTCATGGTTTGCAAGCCTTTTTGTTTCTTGTCGTCGGCATTTATTTCACTTGGTTTGGGCATAAAGGACAAACCTTGGCCATGAAAACTTGGCATATTCGTGTGGTCGATACAAGTGGCCATGCGCTGACCCAAAAACGCGCCCTGCTCCGTTACATCTTGAGCTGGGTTTGGTTTATCCCTCCCTTGGCAGCTCTTGCCCCTTTCGGCTTATCTGCTGGCGAAAACACGGTGCTCTTTATCGGATGGGTTGCGGTGTGGGCGCTTCTCAGCCGGTTCCACCCACAACAGCAGTTTTGGCATGATGCACTGGCAGGCACTCGACTCATCAGCTCAGCCCCTCTCAGCATCTAACGCAAAGCCATGGACGTCAACCCACAAAAAAAACGCCGGGGGCTTAACCGTCTCTGGCACGCCTTAGGCTACTCGCTCAGCGGGCTTCGCGCCGCATGGGATGAAAAAGCATTCCGCCTAGAAGCGGTGATCGCCTTTTTCCTCATCCCCTTGTCTTTCGGACTGGCTAAATCTTGGGTCGAAACTGCACTGCTCGTCAGCACGGTTGTCTTGGTCATGGTGGTCGAACTTTTGAACACAGGCATCGAATCTGCGATCGATCGCATTGGCCCAGAGTGGCATGAATTGGCCAAACGCGCCAAAGATATTGGCAGTGCCGCGGTTTTAGTAAGCCTCATGCTTTGCATAGGCGTTTGGGCTTGCGCCATTTGGGTCAACCTTCTGCGCGCATGACAAACCCTCCCGCCTTCTCTGTTTGCGTGTACTGCGGCTCTCGCAATGGCACGCTGAGCGCTTATAGCGACGTTGCACGTGAAGTCGGCACATGGATTGGCCATCACAACGGCCAACTGGTCTACGGCGGAGGCAATAACGGATTGATGGGTTTGGTGGCTCAAGCAACTGCCGATGCCGGTGGCCGTGTGGTGGGCATCATTCCTCAAGCTCTACAAACCAAAGAAAATACGCGCACGGCATGCACCGAATTACACGTCGTGAACACCATGCACGAGCGTAAACACATGATGGCCGAGCGGGCTGATGTGTTTTTGGCGTTACCCGGGGGGATTGGGACCTTCGAAGAGCTCTTTGAGGCTTGGACTTGGCGCCAACTCGGCTACCACGACAAACCCATTGGCGTCCTCAACACCGAGGGCTATTACGACGGTTTGCTCAGCTTCGCTCAAAGCAGTGTCAACGCCGGATTCTTGAGTGGTTGGCAAATGGACCTGATTCGAAGCGGGTCCGAACCTTCAGTCCTGCTGCGTGAACTGGTTGAGGCCGCCGGCTTCTCACCAGAATCACAACTCGACAGGATCTGATTTAAATCGCCGTTTCGTCCAATTCGCCCGTACGAATACGTACCACGCGCTCGACTGGCGTGATGAAAATTTTGCCATCGCCAATCTTGCCCGTACGCGCCGCACGCACAATTGCATCGACGCAATTGTCCACATCGGACGCCTTCACCACTACTTCAACTTTGACCTTCGGTAAAAAGTCGACCACGTATTCAGCGCCACGGTACAACTCCGTGTGCCCCTTTTGACGGCCGAAACCTTTGACTTCGGTCACAGTTAAACCTGTCACGCCGCACGCAGCAAGCGCTTCACGCACTTCTTCGAGTTTGAATGGTTTGATGACGGCAGTGATTTGCTTCATGGTCAAAGTCCTTAGATGCAATGGAGGGACCTGCGTTCAGGCACGAAATTTATTGGTTATAGGATAACGCCAATCTTTGCCAAAACTACGATGTGTGACGCGAATTCCCACCGGAGATTGACGACGCTTGTACTCGTTGATGCGAATCAAACGGGTGACCTTCTCCACATCAGCGGGCTCAAAACCTGCCGCAATGATGTCAGCCGAGCTTTGGTCGTTCTCCATGAAACGCGACACGATCTCGTCGAGCACCTCGTAAGGCGGCAAGCTGTCTTGATCGGTCTGATCGGGACGCAACTCCGCACTAGGGGGGCGTGTGATGATACGTTCGGGAATGGGCTCAGCACCTGTGCCATAGGGGTCGTTTGCATTGCGCCAGCGGGCCAGCTTGAACACCAAGGTCTTGGCCACATCCTTGATCACAGCAAAACCGCCAGCCATGTCACCATATAAGGTGCAGTAACCCGTGGCCATCTCGCTCTTGTTGCCTGTGGTCAAAACGATGGCGCCAAACTTATTGGACAAGGCCATCAGCAACGTACCGCGAATACGCGCTTGGATGTTCTCTTCTGTGGTGTCAAGCGAGGTGCCTTCAAAGTCAGACTTGAGGGAGCCCAAAAACGCTTCGAACTCCGGCACGATCGATACCTCGTCATAGCGCACCCGCAAGCGCTTGGCCATGTCGCGGGCATCGACCCAGCTGATTTCTGCGGTGTAGGGGGAAGGCATCATCACCGTGCGCACTTTGTCTGCACCCAGGGCATCGACAGCAATGGCCAGCACCAGGGCTGAATCAATGCCGCCAGACAAACCCAGCAACACGCCAGGAAAACCATTTTTACCGATGTAATCGCGCACGCCCAGCACCAAGGCATGCCAGAGATCCGCTTCAAGCGAGCCATCTTCCACCACGTTGGCTGCCAGATGCACACCCTCTTGACGAGCAGCTTGAACAATAAAAGAAGCGACTTCAAAACTAGGCGCACGTCCCGCCAAGGAGCCATCGGCATTGAGCGCAAACGAACGACCTTCAAACACCACCTCATCTTGTCCGCCCACCAAATGGGCATAAACCAAAGGCAGGCCCGTGGCTTGGACGCGAACCCGCATGGCTTGCTCGCGTTCATCTCCTTTACCCACATGAAATGGCGACGCGTTGATGACAGCCAACAATTCCGCCCCAGCGGCTTTGGTTTCCATAGCAGGCGAATCAAACCAAGCATCTTCGCAAATCAACAAGCCAACTTTGGTGCCGTTGACTTCAAAGACGCAGGGTTTGTCGCCAGGCAAGAAGTAACGTCGCTCGTCAAACACTTGGTAATTGGGCAGCTCACGTTTGGCATAAGAAGCCACCACACGCCCCTCAGACAACACGCTGGCCCGGTTAAAGCGGTGCTGAACCGACACCGAGCGCGTGCGCGCATCGCCGCCCGAGGGATGCCCGACCACCACATGCAGGCCTTTTAACCCACTCAAGGCGGAGGACACCGTTTTCAAGGCATCATCACAGGCTTGAATAAATGAGGGACGCAGAAACAAATCCTCTGCGGCATAGCCGCACAGCGACAATTCTGGCGTGAGCACCAAGCGAGCGCCGTTTTCATAAGCAGTGGTCGCACAGTCGATGATTTGCTGGGCGTTACCCGCCATGTCGCCCACGACGAAATTCAACTGAGCAACACAAATTTTGAGAGTCATGGCAACAGGCGCAATGTTCAAAGTAATACAGGTCTAAAAAGCAGATGGATTATGTCATTCGCGTGCATGCGAGCCCTCAAGATGTCCCTGCCCAGCAGTGGGATGCGCTGCTTGCACAGCAAGATGCCCCCTCACCCTTTATGCGCCATGCCTACCTTTCGGCCCTGCACACCAGCGGCAGCGCCACCCCTCAATCGGGATGGACGCCACAATTTGTGACGCTTTGGCTGGGCGACGCACTAGCGGCTGCGTCAGTCCTGTACATCAAGCCCCATTCCTACGGGGAATATGTATTTGACTGGGCATGGGCTAATGCCTATGCCGATCATGGCCTGAACTACTTTCCCAAAGCCACCTGTGCTATCCCCTTCACCCCTGTGCCAGGCTCTCGCTTGTTAGCCGTCGACAAGGCAGCGCGTCTAGCGCTGCTCAAAGCCATGCTGGAGGTGGCGCAGCAACACCAGCTTTCGTCCTTACACCTGTTATTCACTGGCGCAGACGACCGCATCGCATGTGATGCCCTAGGCCTCATGCAGCGTCAGACCGTTCAATTTCATTGGCAAAACACCAATCTAACGGACGATCGGTTTGATAGCTTCGATGCCTTCTTGGCTAGCCTGTCACAAGAAAAGCGTAAAAAAATCAAGCAGGAACGCCGCCGTGTGGCTGATGCTGGGGTGAGTTTTCGCACCGCCGTCGGCGCAGACATCACAGGGGAGGACTGGGATTTTTTCTACCGATGCTACGAGCGCACCTACCTTGAACACGGCAATGCGCCCTACCTCACGCGCACGTTTTTCGACCACATGCAAAACGACATGCCTGAGAACTGGGTCTTGTTTGTAGCCGAGCGCGAAGGCCGCCCCATCGCCAGCAGTTTGATCGCACTTCAGGGGCTAGGCACGCCAGAGGCCGTCGCTTATGGTCGCTACTGGGGCGCGCTTGAGCGCGTGGATTGCCTGCACTTTGAAGCCTGCTACTACCAACCACTCAACTGGTGTATCGCGAACCGCGTGCAGCGCTTCGAAGGAGGCGCGCAAGGCGAACACAAAATGGCGCGTGCCTTGATGCCTGTTGCCACTTACAGCGCGCATTGGTTGGCGCATCCCGCCTTTGCAGATGCGGTCGAAAGATTTTTAGAGCGCGAGGCTGCTGGCATCGGCAATTACCTTGAGCATTTGGCAGAACGCAGCCCATTCAAACAGCAAGAGCCCCAATAAAAAACCCGCTTCGCAGCGGGCTTTTGAAGGACTCAAAAAAGATTACTTCTTGTTGTAGTTGGCAATGCCATCTAAGATTTCTTTGTGGGCAGACTCGATACCTTCCCACCCCTTGACCTTGACCCACTTGCCTTTTTCGAGGTCTTTGTAATGCTCAAAAAAGTGGGAGATTTGCTGTAACTGCAATTCATGGATATCCGCCAAAGACTTGATGTTGCTGTAACGTGCCAAGATTTTCTCGGTGGGCACGGCCAACACTTTGCCGTCTAAGCCGCCTTCGTCTTCCATCAACAAGATGCCCAGCGCACGGCAAGGCACCACCACACCAGGTGGCAATGGGAAAGGCGTCATCACCAACACGTCCACCGGGTCGCCATCGCCAGCAATGGTCTGGGGCACATAGCCGTAGTTGGTGGGGTAATGCATCGCTGTACCCATGAAACGATCGACAAACAGAGCACCAGACTCTTTGTCGACTTCGTACTTCACAGGGTCCGAGTTCATCGGGATTTCGATGATCACGTTGAAGGCTTCTGGAATTTTGCTACCGGGGGTGACTTGATTCAGGGACATGGCGTCTTGTTGTGAAAGTTAAAAATAAACACAGAGGATTAGCCATTATTTTACTTTCATGGGGCTTTCGTCCGAGCCTCTTCGAGATAACACGCAAAAAATACAGACCAATCACGACTCAGGCAAAATCGCCCCCCATGTCTGAACGCGTCATTCCACTTGTTGATCAACGGCTAAGCGCTCTAACGGCCTTGTTGCCTGCGCATCCCATAGCAGCTTCCGGTCTGCTGAGCGATGGCTTAGGCCGTCCGCTGCATGACTTACGAATCAGCGTGACGGACCGTTGTAATTTCCGCTGCAACTACTGCATGCCCAAAGAGGTGTTCGACAAGGACTACCGCTACCTTCCCCACGGCGATCTCCTGAATTTTGAGGAAATCACACGCCTTGCCAAAATTTTCGTTGCCCACGGCGTGCGCAAAATCCGACTCACTGGCGGCGAACCGCTGCTGCGCAAAAATTTGGAAATCTTGGTCGAACTGCTGGCCACTATTCAAACGCCAGATGGCACGCCCCTAGACCTCACACTCACCACCAACGGATCTCTGTTGGCCCGCAAAGCCAAGTCACTCAAAGACGCGGGCTTGAACCGCGTCACCGTCAGCCTAGACGGTTTAGACGATGCCGTGTTCCGTGCCATGAACGATGTGGACTTTCCAGTCTCAGATGTTTTGGAGGGGATTGCCGCGGCAAAGGATGCAGGCCTCGGTTTGGATGCCAACGGCCAATTGACCGGCTTGAAGGTCAACATGGTGGTCAAACGCCGAACCAATTTCGACCAAATTCTGCCCATGGCGCGCCACTTCCGAGGCAGCGGCATCACCTTGCGATTCATTGAGTACATGGATGTGGGTGCCACCAATGGCTGGCGCATGGACGACGTGCTGCCTTCTGCGGATGTCATTCAACACCTCCAACAAGAATTTCCGCTGGTAGCGTTGGATCCCAGCGCGCCCGGCGAAACAGCCCAGCGCTGGGGTTATGCCAATGCTTCAGGTCAATTTGATCCAAGCTTGGGTGAAATCGGCGTCATCAGCAGCGTCACCCAAGCGTTTTGTCGTGACTGCAACCGTGCTCGGTTATCGACCGAAGGCAAGCTGTACCTGTGCCTTTTTGCAAGCCGGGGTTATGACTTGCGCACGCTGCTGCGTCAAAGCCAAACCAACGACGCTGAATTGGCGTCTGCGATTGGTCACATCTGGCAGCAACGCGATGACCGCTATTCGGAACTCCGAGCAAGCCAGCCCTCCAACGCTACCCCTGCATCTCGTCGCGTCGAAATGAGCTACATCGGCGGCTAATCCGCCCCCACAGAAACACCCCATGAACGACGCGATTTCCCCTCAAAACATCACGGGCCTGATCTTGGCTGGCGGTCGCGGCAGCCGAATGGGTGGTGTCGATAAGGGCCTACAAAATTTCAACGGTATCCCGCTCGCCCTGCACACGCTGATGCGCCTTGGACCCCAAGTCGACACCGTCATGGTCAATGCCAACCGCAACCTGTCCGCCTACGAGTCCTTTGGGGCCTCGGTCTGGCCCGATGCATCAGCCGACTTTGCCGGCCCTCTGTCGGGTTTTCTGGTGGGGCTAGAACGCGCTGAAACGCCTTATTTGCTCACGGTGCCTTGTGACACACCGCGCTTACCGCTGGACTTAGCAGAACGCTTAGCAATTGCCTTGATCCGAGAAGATGCCGACATTGCCATGGCTGCTGCCCCTGAAGCCCAAGCTGATGGGTCCATCCAAGTTCGCGCACAACCGGTATTCTGTCTTCTCAAAATCGAACTCTCTGAAAGCTTGGTGGCCTTCACCCATGCGGGTGGTCGCAAGATCGATGCTTGGACGGCCCAGCACAAGACCGTGATGGTGACCTTTGATGCTCCCTCTGACGACCCTTTGGCGTTTGCCAATGTCAATACCTTGACCGAGCTACAAGCCCTTGAACACGCTGCGCCATGAAAAGCATCGATGACATCGCCGCCGCCCTGCAAGGCTACGACCCACAAGCACTCAGCGTGACACAAGTGGGCGACTTTCTAGCCCAACTGGTCCAGCCGATCTCAGCCGATGAATCACAAGATGTGTATTTATTTGATGCCCTCGGCCGCATCTTGGCGCAGGATGTCATCTCGCCCATCAGCGTGCCTGCGCACAACAATTCAGCCATGGATGGGTTTGCCTTTGATGCCACTCAACTTGTCGCCGATCAGCCCCTCACGTTTCGCGTCGTCGGTACGGCCTTAGCAGGCAAATCCTGGCAAGGCAAAGTCAATGCAGGCGAATGTCTGAAGATCATGACGGGTGCCATCTTGCCCGATGGTCTTGACACCGTGGTGCCACAAGAATTTGTTCAGCTGTCAAGCGAACACGATGTCACCACCATCACTGTTCCACCCAACCTGGTTAAGCCAGGGGACAACCGCCGTCTCGCGGGCGAAGACCTGATGCAGGGGCAGCCTGCTCTCCAAGGGGGTCAACCGCTCACACCTGCAGCATTAGGGCTGGTTGCCAGTCTGGGCTTGCCGGATGTGCGCGTACATCGTCGGCTGCGCGTGGCCTACTTTTCCACCGGAGATGAGGTACTGAGCTTGGGTGAAGCCCCACGCGAAGGTGCTGTGTATGACAGCAACCGCTACACCGTCTTTGGTCTCCTCACCCGCATGGGCTGCGAGGTCATCGACATGGGTGTTGTGCGCGACGACCCTGCCTTGCTGGAAGCTGCCTTTTCTAGGGCAGCGCAAGAGGCTGACGCCATCATCACCAGCGGTGGCGTGAGCGTTGGCGAAGCGGACTTCACCAAAGCCATGATGAAAAAGCTCGGCGATGTGGCTTTTTGGAAAATCGCGATGCGCCCCGGTCGTCCAATGGCGGTGGGGCGCATCGGCAAATCGGTGTTGTTCGGCCTGCCTGGCAACCCCGTTGCCGTGATGGTCACCTTCTTGGCCTTTGTGCGCCCGGCCCTGTTGCGCATGATGGGCAGCAGCGCGCAACCCGTGCCGCTGCTGCGCGCCAAGTGCTTAGAACCCCTGCGCAAAAAAGCAGGTCGCACCGAATACCAACGTGGTGTTGTCAATTCAGCGCCGGATGGCACGCTGCAAGTGCGCACCACAGGCAACCAAGGCTCGGGCGTGCTGAGCTCTATGGTGCAAGGCAATGGCCTGATCGTTTTGCATCACAACCAAGGAAATGTCGCGGTAGGCGACGAAGTCGATGTGATGATGTTTGAGGGTGCGATTTAAAACGCCACCTTGACGCGAGCGTCAATCAAGCCCCCACATCCTCGTCTTCGTGGCGAATGGTAATGGCGCCAGGTACTTTGTTACGCGCCAACAAGGTGTACATGGTAGGCACCACAAAAATCGTGAGCAAGGTCCCCAAGCTCATGCCGCCCACAATGACCCAACCAATTTGCTTGCGGCTCTCAGCACCGGCCCCCGTTGCCAAAGCCAAGGGGATGGCCCCCAACACCATGGCACCCGTGGTCATCAAAATTGGACGCAAACGCAAAGTCGCAGACTGCGTCACCGCTGCAAACAGCTCCATGCCCTCTTCACGCAGCTGGTTGGCAAACTCCACAATCAAAATACCGTGCTTGGTAATCAGACCCACTAAGGTAATCAGGCCAATTTGACTGAACACATTCAGCGTACCGCCACTGAACTGCAAGGCCAACAAGGCCCCTACCATCGACAGCGGCACTGACAGCATGATGACCAAAGGGTCAATGAAGCTTTCAAACTGCGCAGCCAAAACCAAGAAGATAAACAGCAAGGCCAGCACGAACACAATCACCAGCGAGCCCGATGATTTGACGAACTCGCGCGAGGTGCCGTTCAAATCCGTCGAGTAGCCGGGCTTGAGCACCTTTTGCGAGGTCTCGTTCATGAAGGTGATGGCTTCACCTAAGGAATACGTAGGCGCCAAGTTAGCGCTGATGGACGCACTGCGACGTTGGCTGAAGTGGTTCAGCTCTCGGGGCACCACCACCTCTTTAATTTTGACCAACGCAGACAGCGGAATCATCGCGTCGCCTTTGCCGCGCACAAACACGCGGTCAATGTCATCCGGCGTGTCACGACCTGTGGGGGCGGTTTGCACAATCACGTCGTATTGGTCGCCCTCACGCTTGTAGCGCGTGACTTGTCGACCGCCCATCATGGTCTCCACGGCGCGGGCAATTTGTTCGACCGGCACGCCCATGTCGGCTGCGCGTTCACGGTCAACCTCCATGCTGATTTCGGGTTTGTTCAAACGCAAGTCCGTGTCCACGCTGACGATGCCTGGGTTCTTGGCAATTTCCTCTTGGAAACTGCGCACTACGCCCGCCAAGTTTTGATAGCTGTCCGACGTCAAAATCACAAAGTTCAACGGCCGCTCGCGAAATGCCTGCCCCAGAGAGGGCGGCGTGATCGGGAACGCAGTCACACCCGGCAAACCCGCCACCGCAGGCGTCATCTCACGGGCAATTTCAAGCGTCGTTTTCTTGCGTTCTTCCCAAGGCCTCGCCCTGTAAAACACATTACCTTGCGCCACCGTGGGGTTACCCACCACGGTAAAAATTCGGTCGAATTCGGTGTACTTATCGGCCATTTTTTCAATGGCAGCGGTGTAGCGGCGGGTGTAGTCCATGGTCGCGCCGTCAGGCCCGTTGATGACCGTCAAGATCACACCGCGGTCTTCGATAGGAGCCAATTCGCTCTTGGTGCTTTTCAACAAGGACCACGTACCAATGCCCGCCAACACCATGATGCCGACCACCAACCAGCGGCGCGACATCTCACGTCCAAAAACCTGGCCAGACGACAGCGTCCATTGCAACAAACGACCATAGCCATTCGATAGTCGTTGAAGTTGATGCTCCATCGTGCGATCAAACCAACTTGGGTTGTGGTTGTGCTTGAGCATGATGGAGCACATCATGGGCGTCAAAGTGAGCGCCACAAAGCCGGACACTACCACCGAACCCGCCAAAGCCAAGGCAAACTCGGTAAACAACTTGCCCGTGCGTCCCGGCGTAAAAGCCAAAGGTGCATACACGGCCGCCAAGGTCATGGTCATCGCCACCACGGCAAAACCAACTTCCTTGGCCCCTTTGATCGCCGCATGGAAGGGCGACATGCCGTCTTCAATATGACGGTAGATGTTCTCCAACACCACGATGGCATCGTCCACCACCAAGCCAATGGCCAACACCAGTGCCAGCATCGTGAGCGTGTTGACCGTGAAACCAAACATGGCCATCAGCGCAAACGTACCAATCAAACACACCGGAATCGTGACCAAGGGAATGATCGATGCACGCATGGTGCGCAAGAACAAGAAGATCACCAGCGCCACCAAAATGGCGGCTTCCAAGATGGTTTGGTAAACCGCCTTGATAGACCGGTCAATAAAGACGGAGTTGTCGTTGGCCACCTCGATCTCAATGCCCGGTGGCAAGTTTTCTTTGATCTTGGGGATCATGCTTCGCACAGCCGCACTCAAATCGAGCGGGTTCGCAGTGGCGTTTCGAATCACGCCCAAAGTGATGGCGTCTTTGCCATTCAAACGGGTCGCTGTTCGCTCCAATTGCGGCCCTTGCTCCACACGGGCCACATCGCCGATTCGCACTTGAATGCCATTCACAGACTTGATCACCACTTGGGTGAACTCGCGTGGGGTTTGCAGATCGGTGGCGGCGGTGACGTTGAATTCGCGCAGTGTGCTCTCAATGCGCCCCGCTGGGACTTCCACATTCGAGCGGCGCAGGGCATCCTCGACATCTTGTGTGGTGAGCTTGTAGGCGGCGAGACGATCAGGATCGAGCCAAATACGCATCGCGTATTTACGCTCGCCGTACACACGCACATCCGAAGCACCTGGCGCGGTCTGCAGCATCGGCTTGGCGATGCGGTTGGCGTAATCCGTCAGCTGCAACACGTTCAAGGTGTCCGCCGTGAACGACAACCAAATCACAGGGAACGCATC
>CANGML010000001.1 GCA_947454585.1 Comamonadaceae bacterium | reverse complement strand
TCGCGCTCAAAACCATGGGTGAACGCGGTCTGTACTTCAACCCGCGTGTCGTGCTGAAGGTTGAAGAGATGGAAGAACTGCTGGCACACGCCTATTGACCCCCGTATGAAAGTGAACACCATGGATATACGCCCCACCCAACAAACCCTAGGCGCACGCATTTATGGCGTGGACTTGGCGCAACCCTTGAGCGATGCGCAAACACAGACCATCATCCAAACCCTCGGCCAATATGGTGTGGTGAGTTTTGCGGATCAAAAGCTAAGCGCCCAACATCTGCGAGACTTCAGCGCACGGTTTGGTGAGCTGGAGATCAACGTGGCCAACGCCTACCAAGAACCAGGCATGCCCGAAGTGATGATCTTGTCCAACATGGTCGAAGACGGAAAACCACTGGGCATCGCCGATGCAGGTCAAGACTGGCACACCGACATGTCCTACAGCCGCATGATTGCTTTTGCCAATGTGTTGTATGGCATCAAGATTCCCCATCGCGATGGCAAGCCCTTGGGCAACACGGCTTTTTGCAATATGCATGCGGCCTATGATGCGCTGTCTGACGAGTGGAAACACAAGTTGGCTGGCAAAACCGCGACCCACGACTTCAGCAAATTTTGGGACATGATGCGGCGTGAGAAAGGCAGCACGCGCCCACCCCTCACCGACGCCCAAAAAGCGGCCAAGCCGCCCGTCTCGCAGCCTGTGGTGATGCAACACCCTATCACCGGCAAGCCCGTCTTGTATGTCAATCCCGGCTACGCCATGCGCATCAACGAGTTGCCACAAGAGACCAGTGATGAATGGCTGGATTTTTTGTTCAAGCACCAATTGCAGACCCAATTCCAATACCAACACCTGTGGCAAGAAGGCGATGTGCTGATGTGGGACAACATGGGCACCGTACACAACGCCGTCGCTGATTACAAGCCGCATGAACACCGTTTCATCAAGCGCTGCCAAGTCATGGCCACGAAGTTTTTTCATGCAGATGGCACACGACGCGACGGACACGTTGGAGCACACGCATGAAACTCGTCTCCTTCAGCACCGGCAGCCTCCACCGCCATGTCGGCTTGTTAGATGCGCAACAGCACGTGGTCGATGTAGACGATTTGATTCAACAGATTCCCCTGCAAGACGCGGCTTGGCAGGCGCTAGCAGCCAAGGGCATTGCCCCGCATAGCCAAGGCTTGATGCGTTGGCTGCAAGCAGGAAAAGGGCAACGCCTACAACTCGCCCCCCGGTTGCAAGCAGCGTTAGGTGACGCGCAAAGACCACGTTTCGCCCTTGAGCAAGTGCACCTGCATGCCCCACTGGCACGCCCCGGCAAGATTGTGGCCATCGGTCGCAACTATGGCGACCACGCCAAAGAAACAGGGCTCGCCCCGTTTGAGAAACCACGCATCATTTCAAAAATGCCTTCTTCCGTCTGCGACCCCAACGCCACCATCCCAATTCCGGGTGATGTCCAAAAGATGGACTTCGAAGCGGAGTTGGCCGTGGTCATTGGTGAGTTGGCGCATGAAGTTTCTAAAGAAAATGCACTTCAACATGTGGCGGGTTACACCTGCTTGAACGATTTGAGTGCGCGGGAGTTCCAGTTCGACATCAACCCCGCACAAACCACCTTTGCAAAAAGCATGGATGGCTTTTGTCCCCTCGGTCCTTGGCTGGTCACGGCGGATGACATCCCCGACCCGCAAAACCTAGATGTCAGCTGCAAAGTCAATGACGTGGTCATGCAGCAAGCCAACACGCATGACATGCTGTTCAGCGTGGTTGATTTGATCCACTACATCAGCCACTACATCACCCTAGAACCTGGCGATTTGATCGCCACCGGCACGCCCGCAGGCGTGGGTGCTTTCCGAACCCCACCGCCGTGGCTCAAGCCCGGTGACAAGATCGAGGTCGCGGTCTCAGGGCTCGGTCAACTCGTGACACACATTCGCTAACAGGACACGCACAATGCAAGCTGCTTGGTACACAAAAAATGGCGAGGCCCGCGAGGTACTCGTCATCGGTGAGCAACCCACACCCATGCCCAGACAAGGCGAGGTTCGCGTCAAACTGCTCACCTCAGGCGTCAACCCCTCCGACGTCAAATCCAGAAAGTCGCGACCTATCCATGATCCGCTCATCATTCCGCACAGCGATGGGGCGGGCATCATTGATGCGGTCGGTGCTGGCGTGTCGCCCAGCAAGGTCGGACAACGCGTCTGGGTTTGGAACGGCCAATGGCAACGCCCTACCGGGACAGCCGCGCAATACATCACCTTGCCTGAACAGCAAGCTGTCGCGCTACCCGATCACATCGACAACGCCGCAGCGGCGTGTTTTGGCATCCCGGCTTTGACCGCCATCCAAGCGGTGCATCTCGCGGGCGATGTGCAGCACAAAACTGTGCTGGTCACGGGTGCCTCATCGGCGGTGGGGCATTACATTGCCCAACTGTTGGCCTTACAAGGCGCGCATGTGATCGGCACGGTCGGCTCTGAAGCCAAGGCCGCGCACGCAAGGCAGGCGGGATGCCAGGACATCATTTTTTACAAAACCGAGTCTGTCGCCGAGCGCCTCAACAGCATCACCCAAGGTCAAGGCGTCGATGTCATCATTGACATGGATTTCGCCACCACCAGTCAACTGCTGCCCAAAGGCAGCTTAAAAAACCACGGCACCTTGGTTTGCTTCGGGTCGAACAACGCGGGCGAGATGCCGATCACCTTTCGCCCTCTGTTGTGGGGCTCGATCACCCTGAAGTTTTTCTTGGTCTATGACCTCACCCCTGAAGCGCGCGTGTGGTGCCTTGATCGACTCGACACCTTGCTGCGCCAGAACGCACTGCAGCACACCATCGCCGCCACCTACCCACTCCACGACATCGCCCTGGCCCATGAGGCGGTGGAGCAAGGTCAGTTGATCGGCAATGTGGTGATTGCGTTAGAGCCCTAAAAGCTTCGCGGCATTGCCACCGGCTACCGCGGCCAAAGCCTCGCCCTGCAACCCTGCCTGTTGCAACCACTGCACAGGGTTTTTCTCACCCACGGGGTAGTCGCTGCCCATGACCAGGCGTTCAGTGCCCACCAGCGCAATCAGCGCTTCTAGAACGCGCGGGTCATACACACAGGTGTCGTAGTAGAAGTGCCTTAAGAAGTCGCGCGGTGTCTTGCCTCCCAAGTGCTTGCTGGTCTCTGGACGGTTCACCGCATTGCGATCAATACGACCCAGGTAGTGTGGGAAATAACCACCACCGTGCGCCATCACCACTTTCAAGTTGTCATAACGCGCCATCACGCCGTTGTAAATCAACGAGGCCATGCACTTGGTTTCTTCAATCGATTGGCCCAAGGAGTTCCACAAGCCATAGTCTTGAAACCAGGGGTCTTGCACACCTTCTGGGTGGATCCAGACGGTCAGGCCTCTGTGAGCGACTTCATCCCAAAAAGCACGGAACTCTGCATCGCCCAAATAGACGCCTTTGTAACTTGACGAGGCGTTGACAACGCGCAACCCCAATTGCTCGTGGGCGCGTTGTAACTCTTGCAAGGCCAGGGTCATGTCCTGCAGCGGCAGCACCATGCTGCCCACCATGCGCGTGGGGTGCGCGGCCACCCAAGCAGCCGCCTGGTCATTGCAACGCTGGCACAGGGACAGATCCAACTCGGCATCCGCCCAAGACGTGCCCTGCAGCACGGTGCTCGAGGTGATCACCGACTTGTCAATGCCCCGTGCATCCATGTCCTCAAGGATGGTGTCCGCATGGAACATGCGTTCCAACAACGCCTTCGCGCCCGGCCTGGGCTCGGTGACAGGGTTGGCACCAAACCCTGTGAAGACGGTTTTGTTGGTTGAACTTTTGAAAACGGTGGGCTCCAAGGCGTGCACATGGAAATCAATCACGGGGCTTTTTGTAGGCATGGCTGGTTGACCGATCAGTCTTGTTTAGGCATCTTGGCGCTGTCTGCGACCGCACCCCAGCGCACCAAATCTGAAGCCACCAGCTTGCTCAACTCTTCAGAGGTGCTGCCCGTGGCCACCACCTGACTCGTCGCCATTTGCGCCACCACATCGGCTTGTTTCAACAGTTGGTTCATTTCAGCCTCTAACTTTTTAATCACAGGCTTAGGTGTGCCAGCAGGCGCAAAGAAACCACTCCAGTAACGAAACTCGATGTCCTTGAAACCCAATTCCGTCATGGTGGGCACCTGCGGCATGCTGGCCAAGCGCTGGGGCGAGGTCACTGCCAAGGCGCGCAAACTGCCGGA
This sequence comes from Comamonadaceae bacterium, assembly GCA_947454585.1. Classification (GTDB taxonomy): domain Bacteria; phylum Pseudomonadota; class Gammaproteobacteria; order Burkholderiales; family Burkholderiaceae_C; genus Limnohabitans. Next base: position 26,796 of record CANGML010000001.1, on the reverse strand, counting down.
GTTGATGTGCGTGGTGGCGGGGCCGGTGTCCACCATGGACATCACCAAGTCGCCAGAGATCAAGGCGGTGATGGTTTCGCTCATGCTTTTGTATTGGATGAACTCGCCCGGCGCGCCGGTCTTCAATTTGAAGAGTTCATTGGCAAACTGAAAGGCTGCACCCGATCCGCCAAAGTTGGACTTGTCGGGGTTGGCCTTCATGAAGGCCACCAGCTCAGCCACCGTGTTGATTTTGGATTTGGAATTGACCACCAACACCAAGGGAAATGTGGCAACCAAAGACACAGGCACAAAGTCCTTGGTGGGCGAGTATTTCAACTTGGGCGACAAGATGGGCGTGAACACCATGTTGCCAATCGGGGCCATCAACAAGCTGTAGCCATCCGGGGCAGAGCGGGCTACGAATTCGGTGGCAATGATGCCGCCCGCGCCGACTTTGTTTTCCACCACCACCGCTTGCCCGAGTTGCGTACCCAAGCGTTGCGCCACGATGCGAGCCTGCGTGTCCATGCCGCCCCCAGCACCCTGCCCCACATAAACACGGATGGGCTTGGACGGAAAGTCAATCGCTTGCGCAAGAGCCGCCCCACTCAGGACACACAGCAACAGATTTACAAACACCTTGTACATGGAAGACTCCTCGTCTTGATGGCTTATTCAGGCAACACACCAATTTCTTTGGTCACGTCAGTCCACCGCGCCAGCTCCGCAGCCAAAAACTTACGCACATCGTCTTCAGACATCGTGGCATCCGCCAAAGGCCCGATGTTGGCGATACGCGCCGACAACTCTTTGTCCGCCAACAAGGCATTCACTTCGCGGTTGAGCTTGGTGATGGCCTGCTGAGGTGTGCCCTTAGGCGCCACGATGGCAAACCAGCCCACCATGTCGAAATTGCCGAGCTTTTCGGACAATGCAGGCACGTTCTCCCAACCTGGCACGCGCTTGGCTGCGCTGGTCGCAATGACACGCAGCTTGCCCTGCTTGGCCAGCTGTGCGGTCGAGGCCAAGTCGGCCACCATGGCATCGACATGGCCGCCCATCAAGTTTTGTGAGCCCACGCCCACGTTGGCATAGGGGACCAAGTTGGCACCCGCTTTGGATCGGGCATTGAACAAGCGCGCAATCATGCCGCTGAAGGTACGCGGGCCTTCGTTGCCAAGCGAGAACTGGCCGTTAGAGGCCTTGGACTTTGCAATCAACTCATCAATGGTTTGAATCGGCGAATTGGCATCGACCAAGATGGCAAAGGGGCTGCGTGCAATAAACGCCACGGGCACAAAATCTTTTTGTGCGTCGTAGGCCAACTGCTTGAACAGCAAGGTATTGGTGATCAGCGCTGCGGTGGTCGCAAAATAAAAGGTGTACCCGTCCGGCGTCGATCGCGCAGCCGCTTGCGCACCAATCACGTTTTGCCCACCGGGCTTGTTGTCAATCACCACCGACTGCCCCAGCGCAGTGCCTAAGCGGTCGCCTAGCAAGCGGGCCACGTTATCGGGCCCAGACCCTGCAGGCTGTGACAACACAAACTTGATCGCCTTATCGGGCCAAGCCGTGGATTGCGCCCGTGCGGCGGTACCGACTGTGAGACCCCCGGTGATGCCACCGATGGTCACCATCGCCATAAATTGTCTACGTTCCATGTGTGTCTCCTCTGATGCGTTATGACGTGCGTTAAACCAACTTCAACACATCGAGTTGATGGCTGAGCTCTTGCGGGGTGTGACACACCCCATAGATGTAGTGATCTGGCCGAATGATGGCTGCTTCAACCCCCTGCTTTTCAAACCAGCGTTGCAAGACGCCCTCAGCCTCGGTTAACTCGGGACTGCCTAGTTTCAAGGCGACCAGGGCAGGCAAATGGTGGTGTTTTGCAGCTTGTGCGAATGCATCGCTTGCAGTAGCACTGAACACGACCTTCCAGCCCGCAGGATGGACGTCGTCCATGCGCACCTTGTCGCCATGGGGTTGCAGCAACAACGGTTGCGGAAAAATCGTGCCTCGTGCGGGATGCACCACCGAGCTCAGCAAGCCTGCAGTCAAAGCGGGCTGTACGTCTTGGCGTGGCATGGGTTTGACCACCCCACCGCACTCGGCCAACAATTTTTCGTCACGCGCACGGGCTTTGCCCACATCGCGCTCGGTGATGAGCTTGCCGATGCCCTTGATGCGTGTGGTCAGCTCCGTTACATGGGCTTTGCGTTCGGTGCCATACGAGTCAAGCAGCGTGTCCGCTGCACCCTCTTGCAACACCGCCGTCAAACGCCAACACAGGTTGACGGCATCGCGCACGCCTTGACACATGCCTTGGCCCAAAAAGGGCGGCTGCTGGTGCGCCGCATCGCCGGCCACAAACACACGCCCGTTGCGCCAATGGTCAGCCACCAGGGCATGAAAGCGGTAGGTGGCTTGACGCCACAGCTCGCCATCCTCGGGCGTCAACCAAGGGGCTAAGAGTTTCCAAGTGCCCTCGGGCGTGGCCAGCACCTTGGGGTCCTCACCGTCATTGATCGAGATCTCCCAGCGCCTGTGGTTGCCAGGCCCGATCACATAGGTTGAAGGACGCGCAGGGTTGCAATACTGCACGCTGGTGGCCGGCAATTTGGCGAGGCCGCGTTCGTTCACCTGCACATCGACGACAAGCCAAGGCTCATCAAACCCCAAGTCCTCGAGCTGAATGTCTGTCAAGGTCCTCACTGCACTGCTAGCGCCGTCACACCCGATCACGTAACGCGCCTTGACTTGTGAAGCTTGACCTTGTTCGTTGTGCAGGGTCAAGGTGGCGAAGTCCGCGTCTTGCGTGAGACCTGTCACGGTCATGCCCAGCTGTAGGGTGACGGAGGGGTGTGAGCCCGCGTGCTCGCGCAAAATATTTTCAACGGGAGGTTGCGTGAACACCACGGAGGGTGTGTGTGACAGCGGGTACGGTGCCGCCACCGTCGACATGCGCTTGATCATCTGCCCGTCTACCCCGTAAAAAACGGAGTCGGTGAACGGCTCAAGATGGGGCTTGATTTGCTTCCCCACGCCCATGTGCTGGAAGAGCCGCGAAATCTCGTGGTCCATGGCAATGGCGCGGGGCTTGTCATAGACCTCGTGCGACTTGTCACACACAAAGGTGCGAATGCCTTTTTTGCCAAGCAAGCCCGCCGCGATGGCGCCCGTGGGGCCAAACCCCACAATCGCCACGTCATAGGGCGCGTGATCTGCGACTGGGCTCATGCTTATGCAGCCTCGCGTTGGATCGTGTTGCGCAGCAGGCCGATGTGCTCGATCTCGATGTCGATCACATCACCGTGCTTCATCCACACGGGCGGTGTGCGCGCTTGGCCGACGCCTGCTGGCGTGCCCATGATGATCAGGTCACCCGGCTCGAGCGTCATGCATTCGGTCAGCAAATGGATCGTTTCTGCCACGCCCCAAATCATGTCGCGGGTGTTGGCATCTTGCATGACTTGGCCGTTCAAGCGCGCCTGAATTTTCAAGTCAGTCGCCCCCGCCGGTAGCTCGTCGGCCGTGACCAACACAGGGCCGAAGCCACCTGTTTTGTCAAAGTTTTTACCGATCGTCCACTGCGGCGTTTTCTTTTGGTAGTCACGTACCGACATGTCATTGAAGCAGCTGTAGCCGAACACACAATCCAAGGCGTTGTCCAGCGTGGCGTGCTTGACGGTTTTGCCAATCACCACCGCCAGTTCGGCTTCGTAGTCGAAACGCTCTGACACCTTGGGCAACACAGCGTCTGCGTTAGGGGCCAGCAATGATGACGCCGAGCGCAAGAAGAACCAAGGGTAAACAGGCTTGTCGCGTCCCCCTTCTTTGGCATGGTCAAAGTAATTCAAACCGAGGCAAATGATCTTGCCCGGCTCGGGAATGAGGGGCGACAGCTGCAGGCTGGCCAAGGGCAGGCGCGGCGCATTCGAGGCCAAGGCATGTTCAGCGGCAGCCGCCAAATCGACGCCTGACTTCAGCGCCAAACGCAAATCCGCATTCACTTGCGGCTGTGCCTGATGGAGGTCAATGACGTGATCGCCATCGATGAGACCTAAACGGTCAAGGCCCGCGTGATGGAAGGTGGTGAACTTCATGATGAATCCTTTAAGAATGATTATTGAGAAACAAACAAAACTGCTTTTTGCGCCTCTTTGAGTCTGGCACTCGGGGGCGCGGAAATACCCCATTGATCGACACGACCGGGCGGCCACGTCCAATCACTGGGTTGCCCTGCTGGGTAGCTGTCATCGATTTGTTCGACGTCGGCCGTGTATTCGATGACCACATCAAACGGACCGACAAAATAGTTGAAGGCGTTATGACCGGGGCCATGGCGACCAGGGCCCCACTCGATGCCATAGCCTGCATCACGCATGCGCCCGCCACCCCGCATCACCGAATCCACATCGGTCATCAAGAAGGCAATATGGTTCAGCGCGTCGTTGTCGGTGTCGCCCAGGGCAATGCTGTGGTGGTCGCTGTTGCAACGCATGAAGGCCATGATGCGGGTGCGATCCGACAAAGAGAAGTCCAACACGGTCTCCATGAAACGGCGTGTCGCCTCCACATCATGGCTGTTTAACACCGCATGGGCGAGTCGAATAGGTTTGTCAGGCGCCTCGTGGCTATCGGCGTGCTGTTCGTCACCGTGCACCACTTGAAAAATTCGTCCATCGGGATCGGCCACGGTGACCGATACACCGCCACCAGGCTCTGTCACCGGCGACAAGGTCTGCAGCACGCGGCCCCCCGCTTGCTCGGCGGCTTGCGTGATGGCCTGCAGCGCAGACAGATCGCGCGCACGCAAGGTGACGCAGCGAATCTGGGCGGGACCCTCTGCGTGATGCAACGCCAGCAGGTGATGGTCTGCGCCGGTGCCACGGAAGTAAATCGCGTGATCGGTCCGCGCGACCACCTCTAAGTGCCAAACGGTGGTGTAGAAATGCTCAGCCTTCGCCAAGTCGGGAACATTAAGCGCCACGCTTCGCAAAGCGCTCACACGAGAAGATGCATGGGTCATCAATTACTCCACAGCTGATGAATGAATACCTAAGAACCTGTGCGCATTGGCATGCAACAGCTGGTCCACGATGTGCGACTCAAAACCTGCGGCTTGTAAGCGTTCCACTGGCCGTGGGTCATGAAAGTTAAAGGGGTAATCGGTGCCAATCATCAGCTGCGATGCACCAAAGGTCTGCACCAGGTGCTTCAGGGTAGGCGCATCAAACACCAAGGTGTCATAGAAAAGCGCACGCGCCTGCTCAGTGGGTGAGCGATGGACACTCGCCTTCAAAGCAGGAAACACCGACATGGCCTGCTCCAGCCGTGGCAACAACATGGCCAAGGTTCCACCGCCATGGCTGAAGGCGATGCGCAGCTGCGGATACCTTTCCATCAGGTTGCCAGTCAACACGGAGGCTGCGGCCAAGCCCACATCGGTGGGGTAAGCCAACACTTGCTGCAAGGGCGCGGGACCGACCAAGCGGTCCATGCCAACGGGACGCAAGGCATGCACAAAAACAGGCATGTCCAAGGCCACGCAGGCTTCAAAAAATGGATCAAACCGCGGGTCACCTATCACCACACCATTGATGTTGCTGCCCACCTCCACACCTTGGAGCCCGAGCGACGCTTTGAGGTAGTGCAATTCTCGAATGGCCAGCGTGAGGTCTTGCAAGGGCACCGCACCGAGCCCGACCAACTGCCCCGCTGACTCGCTCACCATGGTGGCAATTTGCTCGTTGAGAAAACGCACCAGTTGCGCGCCATCCGCGGCAGATAGCCAGTAAGACAGCAACTCGGGCATGGGCGATATGGCTTGCAGTTGCAGCCCCATGTCTTTGAAATCAGCCAAGCGACGCGAGGTGGTCCAACATTTGTCAGACACCGTGCGGTAGTTTTTCCCGTCAATCATGACGTGGCGATGGCAAGCATCGGCGGGTGCCATCGATGGCCAGCCTGCGGGCGTCACGCCACCCAAGTAGGCCGGAAATTCGCCAGGAATGACATGCGCATGGACGTCCACACCACACGAACATGACAGAGGCAGTGAAGAGCGATGCACCAGAAGGTCTCCGTGGGCGATTTGATGTAAGTCAGGGAGTCTAGGCAGAGAGGCCCCATTCGTCTAGATGATTTTTTGAATACATAATATCCACACCATGGATATCCGATCTTTAGACTTGAACCTCTTGGTGGTGTTTGACGCCATGCTGCATCACCAAAATGTCACCAAGGCCGCTGAGGCGATTAAATTGAGTCAGCCTGCCATGAGTGCGGCCATCTCAAGACTCCGATCATGGTTCGACGACCCCCTCTTCGTTCGCACCAAAGCAGGCATGGAGCCGACGCCCAAAGCCAAGGCCTTAAGCCCTAGCGTGCGGCTCGTCCTACAAACCATCCGGTCCGATATCTTGTTGCCTAAAAAGTTCACCCCCAGCAACAGCGACCGAACCTTCACGCTGGTGACGCCCGATATTGCTGAAGTGAATTTTTTGCCGCGCTTGATTTCAGAATTGGGACAACAGTCCCCCTCCATCAACCTCAAAACCTTGGCCATGCCGCGAGAATCCGCCGCCGAATCGCTTGCCTCGGGGGAGGCTGACATGGCGATTGGCTACTTTCCCGACTTGCACAAGGCGGGGTTTTTTCAACAAAAATTAATCACCAGTTCGCACGTCTGCCTGCTCAGAAAAAAGCATCCCGATGTCGCAGACAAGATCAGCAGCACCCAATTCATGCAAGCCTCCCATGCGGTGGTGAAACCCGATGGCCGAGAACATTTGTTTGAGCAATTTTTGCAAAGCAAAGGCATCCAGCGCCGCGTGGTGGTGGAGCTGTCGCACTTCATGAGCCTGCTGCCCATCATTGAGACGTCCAACTTGATTGCCACTGTGCCCAAAGATCTGGCGGAGTTCTTTGTCCAGCACGGCGATGTCAGATACGTTCCCACCCCGATGAAGTCCCCCGTGATTGAGGTGCATTTGTTTTGGCACCAGCGGTTTCAGAAAGACCCCGCACACATCTGGCTGCGACAAGTCATTCATCGGCTTTTCAACACATCTCACTAAGAACAGGACACGCGCATGGGCTTGCTGGAGTTAGTGCTGGGGGTCATGGTTTGCATCGTGGCGATTCTCATGGGCGCTTGGCTTGCCAAAAAGCAAGCCCGTGCCTTTAGCCAACCTAAGAGGGGCGGCCTGCCCCACGTCAATTTCTTTGACTACGGCGACATGCGTTTTTTGCATTTGGGCTCTCCTGCGGTGCAGGGCTCGATGAAGATCAGCCAACCCTTTGACATTCACTTGGAGTATGTGCAGCGCATGATGGCCTGGATGCTGTTCACGGATGTAGAACGTGTGTCGCATTTGCGGGCCATGCAACTGGGGCTGGGGGCTGCCGCCTTGACCAAGTTTTGCCACAAGCAACTCGGGATGGACACCACCGCCATTGAGCTCAATCCCCAGGTGATTGACACCTGCCGACAGTCTTTCTTTTTGCCGCCGAACAACGCACGACTTCAGGTCTTACAGGCCGATGCCGCCCAAGCCGTTACCCAGGCGCAATGGGTGGGGGAAATAGATGTGCTGCAAGTGGACCTGTACGACGCTGAGGCAGCGCGTCCAGCGCTGGACACCCTGGGCTTCTACCGTGACTGTCGACACTTACTTTCCAACCAAGGCTGTCTGGTGGTCAACGTGTTTGGCAAGGCCTCACAACCCGCTGACACCTTGAAAACCTTAGCCACGCTGTTTGGCCAAGAAGCCGTGTGGGCATTCAAGCCCACCACCGCGGGCAATGTGGTGGTGTTGGCTTTTAAAACACCGCGCGCACCAGACATCCCACACTTGACAGCACAAGCGCAACAGATTCAAACGCGCTGGTCGCTGCCCACCGACAAATGGCTCAAGGCGCTATCGCCTTACCAAGCCAGTGCATGGCGAACTAGTCAATTTTGACTTTGAGATCGCTGATCAACTTGCTGTACTTGGCTTGATCGCGCTTGATGAGTCGCTGCATCTCATCCGCCGTGGTGATGAAGGGCTCAATCCCGCCAGCATTGGCAAAGGCTTCCACCAACTCAGGTGTGGTCAAGACGCGCGCCACATCTCGGCGCAAGCGCTGAACAATCGGGTCAGGGGTTCCTCGAGGCGCAAACAAGCCAATCCAAATGGTGTTGTCAAAGCCTGGGTAAAACTCAGACACGGTGGGCACATCCGGCAAAGCTTTGGAACGGTTCACGCCACTCACCGCAATGGCGCGTAACTTGCCAGCCTTGATGAGCGCTGAATTAGAGGTGCCCGAAAACATCGCCGCAGTGTCACCGGCAATGGTGGCGGTGGTCGCAGCGGTGCCGCCTTTGTAAGGCACGTGCAATAGCTCCATGCCCGAGCGAGATTTCAGCAACTCCATGGTCAGGTGGTGCTGACTGCCATTGCCGCCAGAGGCATAAGCCAATGCGGGCTTAGCCTTCTTTGCATACTCAATGAATTCAGGCAAAGTTTTGACGGGTAAATTGGCATTGATCGACAACACGAACTGATTGGCACCCAGCGTGGCGATGGGGATCAAATCCTTGTTCACATCCACCGTGCTCTGCTTGTACAGATAGGGATTGATGACAAACAGACTGTCCATGCCCACCAGCAAGGTGTAGCCATCGGGTGGCGAATGCGTCACGTAGTCGGCAGCCAACTGTCCGTTAGAACCAATCTTGTTTTCAATCACCACCGGCTGGGGCCACAGCTGGGCCAAGCGATGGCCGACAGCGCGCGCGATCAAGTCGGGCGCGCCACCTGGTGGGATGGGAGAAATCAGACGAACTGTTTTCTGCGGGTACTCTTGCGCGAGCACAGGTGCAGACCACAACCCCATCAGGCAAACCAAGCCACACAGGCGATACAGCAGGCTTCGCATCTCAGCTCCGTGGATTCAATCGTTTGATTTTTCGCACCAAGTAGTCAAAGTTGATCGTGAATTGCTCAGGGCGCGTGATGTCATGGTGCAACTTCTTGATCTGAGTCGCATCAAAGACGTCGCCCACACCAGCCGACATGGCAGCCAACTGAATTTGGCAAGCGTTCTCCAGCATGATCAGCAAAATGGTGGCTTCTTCTACGCCCGTCCCCACCACAGTGACGCCATGGTTGCGCATCAACACCGCCTTGCACTGGCCCAGCGCTTTGGCCACGCCTTCACCCAGCGCAGGGGTGCGAATCAGGTCGATCGCCTCATCAAAGTAGGGCAAGCCTTCAGCGAAAGCCACGCTGGGCTGACTCACCGGCTGCAGGGCTTGACCCGTGGCGGAAAAAGCCACCGCATAGGTTGGGTGTGCATGGATGATGCTGTTGACATCCGGTCTGGCTTTGTAGATTTCAGAGTGGATGTAGACCTCGCTGTGCTTGCGCCCTGTGCCGCCCACCTTCTCGCCTTGCAGATTGCAAATCACCATGTTCTCAGGCGTGATCTCATCGAAGCCAAAGCTGTGCGGCTTCATGTAAAAGTGGGTGGGGTCATCGGGCATACGGATCGAGACATGGCCGCGCGTCATGTCGCCGAGGTCGTGGTGGTCAATGATGAGTCCGGACTCAATCAAGCGTTGTTGGGTGGGGTTGGATGACATGGTTAAATTTTGAAAGCTTCTAAAGATTCAGGGGCAAACAACTCAGTCACATCGAGCTTGCGGCTCGACAAACCTTGTTCATGGTGATAGCGCGTGAAGGTATCGAGGGTCTTGTGATTTTTCTCTAGGCCATAAGACCACCAATCGTCACCAAACTCACGCCGTGCATCTTCCACATGCGCTGTGAGCCAGGGCAACATGGCTTTCAAAGCAGCAGTTTCATAGAGGTCTTCGTAGGTGCGACGCTGGGCCTCGATGAAGGCCTTGGTCAAGGACTGCGCGATCCAGCGGTTCGCCTCATACACCTCGCGGCGAATCACCACCGTGTGCATGATCGGGAAAATACCGGTCTGGCGGTAGTAAGCGCGTTCGACATCCACATAGTTTTCAAACAAGCGTTTGACCTTGCCATCCTGCTTCAAGAAGGAAGAGGGCATGCGTGCGGTGTACAAGGCATCGAGTTCGCCGTCGTGCAGCATTTGCGACAGGGTCTGCGTGGGGCCAATGGGGTTGACTTGAAAATTGGCAGGCAATTGCAGCTTCATTTTCTCGATGCGCCCAGGCTCTTCCTCGCCACCGAACAAATAGGGTTGCGCATCGACGGGCACACCGTAATGGTCGGCCAAGATGCCGCGAATCCACACTGGCGCCGTCATTTGGTACTCGGGGCTGGCGATGCGTTTGCCAATCAAATCCTTGGGCTCGTGGATGCCACTGGCCGCGTTCACGTAAATGCATGAATGCCTGAAAAAACGCGACGGAAAAATGGGCAAGGCAATAAAGGGGCGCTCAGGCTTGGACAGCGTCACGCAATACGAGGACAAGGACATCTCTGCCACATCGAACTCTTGGAACCGTGCCATGCGAAAGAAGGTTTCTTCCACAGGCAGGTTGAGGTAGTTCAAATCAATGCCATCGACGGGCACTGTTCCATCCATCAGGGCACGGGTGCGGTCGTAATTCCAACACGCAAAACTTAGCTTCAATCGACTCACACCTTACTCCTGTTGTTTGATGCCGGCAGCTTGCACCGCTTTGCCGAATCGTTCGTTTTCTTCCGCGATGGCGCGTCCGTAGTCCGCCGCACTGCCCCCAATGGCATCAATGCCTGCATTGCTCAATATTTGAATGGTGTCGGGTTGCTTTGCGACCAGCGCCATCTCGGCACTGAGGCGATCGATAGCCGCCTGGGGTGTTCCGGTTGAGGCCAAGACACCGACGATAGGCGCAAAGTCAAAGCCAGGGATGAGCTCAGAAATCGTGGGCACCTGGGGCTCTTGGCTCGAACGCTTGCCTGCATTGCTGGCGATCAAACGCACTTGGCCGCTTTTGACAAAGCCAGACAAGGAAGGCAAAGCAGAGAACAACATGTCCACCTGGCCACCGATCAAGGCGGGCACCGATTGGCCCGTGCCTTTGTAAGGCACATGCGTGATGTTCAAGGACATGGCGGCTTTCAAGGCCTCCATGCTCAAGTGATGCGTGCTGCCGATCCCCGATGAACCGTAGGTCAGGATGCCAGGCTTGCTCTTGGCCAGGTCAATCAACTCGCGTAAGTTGTTGGCTGGAATTTTGGGATGCACCGCCAAATACAAAGGCGCTCGCGCCGCCAGTGAGACGGGGACGAAATCACGTTTGTAGTCGTAGCTGATGGATTTGTAGAGCATCGGATTGATCGAGAACATCGACCCATCCGTGACCAAAAATGTGTAGCCATCTTTGGGCGAGGCAGCCATGGCTTGGGCAGCGACCACGCCATTCGCCCCCGGCTTGTTGTCCACCACCACCGGTTGACCCAGACGATCACTCAAGCGTTGGGCATAAATGCGCGCCACCGTATCAGGCAAGCCGCCCGCCGAATACGGCACGATGAACTTGATGCTGCGCGTGGGATAGTTTTGTGCAGACGCATGGACACACAGACCTGCCATCACACCCGCTGCTGCCACCGAGAGCAGCAACCGACGACGAAACCCTTGATGCGAACGAAACATTTTGACTCCTTGGTTAAACAACAGGATGGGCTTGGTATTGCCGCCAATCCACTTCTTTGGAAACAACCGCTTGATAAGAACACAAACCCTGGGGCGGGCGAAGCGGGCCGACCCCTATAGGCGGCTCCCCTTGGGTAAAGCGTTGGACCGCATCCAGCATTTGGCGACGAAACTCCACAATCGCCAAGTCACTGGCCCCCAGCCGATCATGGGTACGGTCTGCGATCGGCCCCATGGTGATCCACATCGCCATGTCTTGGTTAGGAATGCCAGTGATCCCAGTGAAGTTACCCGCCTTCATGGCTTCACGGTCTTGCAAAAAGTCATTCTCTACCGTGCGCAAGGGTTTGAAATGCACATCGACATCCACCCCCACTTGGGCCGATAAAAATTGTCGCCAAGTGGCGGTATCTGGCGTGGTCTCAGGGTTGCCCCAAGCGATGAAATGAAACGCGGTGTGCGTGTCGTCGATGGCCGTGTTGATGTTGGCCACGTTGTACTGGTCGTTGGGTGGGATCAAGGCAGACGCGGGGGCAATAAAAACGGTGGCACGCACATACTCATGTGTGGCGGCGTTGTGGATGGGGCGACGAATGGCCGCATATCGAAAGCCATAAGCCTCACGTTGCGTTTGCATGCGTGGCGCTTTGTCGGTCGAGGGCCTCAACCAATTTGTGTCCGTCGCTTTGGCGCCATCCACTCGCGCAGGAACCATGTCTGATGAGTGCAAACTGGAGCTGTGCGCGGAGTCAATTTGACCTTCCAAGATTTGCGCCCAGTTGCAAGGGATGATGATTTTCGCGACCGAGACACGCACATCCGCACTAGGCGCCCAAGCCGGCGGCTCAAACGCCGTCATCGTTTCTTTGGGCCCCATGTAGGCCCAGACAAAACCGCCCCACTCCTTCACAGGATAGGCCTTGTGGTTGACCTTGCCAGCCAAACCACTGGCCACGGGCTCTGAATTCATCTCCACCACGTGCCCCTCAACGTCCATTTTCCAGCCGTGGTAGAGGCACCGCAGGCCACAGTTCTCATTGCGCCCATAAACCAATGAGGCACGGCGGTGTGGACAGAATTCATCCATCACACCCACGAGGCCCTCGGTGTTGCGAAAGACCACCAAGTCCTCGCCCAAAACGCGGGCACGGATGGGTTTGCCGTCAGGCGCGCTGACCTCTTCGACCAAACAAATAGCCTGCCAATGGCGACGCATCAGCTGCCCCATCGGGGCCGTGCCTTCTACGCGACATAACAAATCGTTTTCTTCGGGTGTCAACATGAGGTGGGCTTGCTAAAAAATAGTTAGATGGCTAAGATTATTAGAGTTATCGATTCTCGTCAATTGCGACTCTGTCACACAAAGCACATCATGAGCGACTCTTTTCATCCCCTGCGCGTCACACACAAAAAATCACTCACGCCCGAGATCACCTTGTTCGAATTACAGAACCCAGAAGGGGGTGACTTTCCTGTGTTCACGCCGGGTGCGCACATCGTGGTGGAGACCCCTGCCGGCCAGCGCCGAAGCTATTCCTTGTGCGGCGATCCGGCCAACACCCAGACGTGGCAAATTGCGGTGAAGCGGGATGCCAACGGACGCGGTGGCTCGGTCAGCATGGTCGACGGTGTGCACGAGGGCGACCTCCTGATGGCCTCGCCTTGGTCCAATTTGTTTGAGCTGCAAACCAAGGCATCGGAATTTATCTTCATCGCGGGGGGCATCGGTATCACGCCGATCTTGTCCATGATGCGCCATTTGCGCCGCCAAGGCCGCGAGGATTTCAAGCTCTTCTACTTCACGCGCGATCTGGCCAGCACCGCATTTTTGGCTGAGCTGCACGAGGCGGCTCAACTTGACCGCGTGACGGTGCATCACGACCACGGCGACTTGAGTCAAGCTTTTGATTTATGGCCTATCTTTGAGCAGCCCAGCAAAGCGCACGTGTATTGCTGTGGTCCACAAGGTTTGATGGACAGCGTTCGCGACATGACCGGCCATTGGCCTAGCGAACACATCCATTTCGAAAGTTTTGGTGCCGCAGCCGTGAGTGCCGAGAACAACCAGCCTTTTGAGGTCTTGCTCCACAAAACCGGTGAGCGCATCAGCGTTCCCGCGCACCAAAGCATCTTGGAGGCCTTGCGCGCTTGCGGCCACCATGTCCCCAGCTCGTGCGAAAGCGGCGCGTGTGGCTGCTGCCGCACCGCCTTGGTGGCGGGTGAAGCCGAGCACCGCGACATGGTGTTGCGGCCCGATGAACACGCCAGCCACATCATGGTGTGCGTGTCCCGCGCGAAGTCCCACGAGTTGGTCCTCGACTTATGAATTCACGACGCTTGAAACTGGGCGTGGCGGGTTTGGGGCGGGCCTTCACGCTGATGCTGCCCACCTTGGCCAACGACCCACGACTTCAACTGGTGGGGGCGACCGATCCACAAGCCCTCGCCTGTGCTCAGTTTGAACGCGACTTTGGTGTCGCCTGCGATGCCAGTTTTGAAGCCCTTTGCCAGAACCCTCAGGTCGAGGCGATCTACATCGCCACGCCACACGCCTTGCATGCGGACCAAGTTGAGATGGCGGCGGCCCACGGCAAACATGTGATGGTAGAAAAACCCATGGCGCTCACGCTGGAGGACTGCACCCGCATGATTGATGCCACCGCCCGCGCAGGGGTGGTGCTGATGGTGGGACACAGCCACAGCTTCAATGCACCGATTCTGAAAACCTATGAACTGATTCACAGCGGCCAATACGGCAAGGTGCGCATGATCCACGCCTTGAATTACACCGATTTTTTGTACCGCCCCCGCCGCCCGGAAGAGCTGGATACACAAGCCGGCGGTGGCGTGGTGTTCAGCCAAGCGGCACATCAGATTGACATCGTGCGGTTGTTGGGAGGCGGACTGGTCAGCACCGTCATGGCGCACACCGGCGCCTGGGATGCGCAACGCCCCACCGAGGGTGCTTACAGCGCCTTGCTGGGCTTCAGCCAAGGCGCCTTTGCCAGCCTGACCTACAGCGGCTACGGCCACTTTGACAGTGACCAATGGATGGACAGCATTGGCGAGCTGGGACAGGCCAAGGATGCAAGTCTGCATGGGGCCGCACGCCAGCGGCTCATGAGCACCCACAACGCCAGCGAAGAAGCCAACCTGAAAGCCGCGCGTAACTACGGGGCCGCCCAATGGTCTGGATCTAAAGCACTTCCCCGCGGCGTGAGGCACCAACATTTCGGCCCGCTCATCGTGAGTTGTGACGGTGCGGATTTACGCCCAACAGCACAAGGTGTGTGGATCGACGGTGATGTCGATGTCTCGTTCCAGGCCTTGCCCTCCCCCGCGCTGCCGCGCCAAGAAGTCATCGACGAGTTTTACAACGCCATCGTCCATGATCGTCCGGTGCTCCACAGTGGCGCTTGGGCACGCGCCACCTCCGCCGTGAGTTTGGCACTGCTGGCTTCGGCGCAAAGTGGCCATGTCCAACAACCAAGCCACCAAGTTGCCCCCGAGCATTGAATGACAAAAATCAAAGCCGATGAAACACGCCACATCTTGCGTCACTGGCAAGAGGCTGTCCCCAACGACCGCCTGGCGCACTTGGTGCGCGATGCGGGCCGGGCTTACACGCGTGCCTTGCAGGTGAGGCTCGCGCAACACAACGTGCCCTTTGGTCACTGGACTTTTCTGCGCATCTTGTGGGAAAAAGATGGCATCACCCAACGCGAACTCAGCGACCGCGCCGGTGTGATGGAGCCCACCACCTTCTCAGCCATCAAGAACATGGAGACGCTGGGCTATGTGGTTCGACGTCAATTGCTGGACAACAAAAAAAACATGTACGTCTTCCTCACGCCCTTAGGTCGCTCACTCAAGAAAAAACTCATCCCGCTGGCCGAAGAAGCCAACCACGTGAGTATTCAAGGGGTGAGCGCGGCCGACGTCCAAACCACCCGCCGCGTCTTGTTGGCAATTTTGAACAACCTCGCGAACGAGGCTTGAACCCATCCCACTTAACGCGATTGCGCAATCAGTCGGAGCTCCCAAGGGATGATGACTTTGGAGAAGATGACAGGGTCTGTCCAGCCTTTGGCTTCACGCCCTAAATGACCTCCCAACGGGTTGATCCAGGCTTCTTTGGGGACATCGCCTGAGCGCATCAAGAGCTCAATGTCAGAGATCGGCACTTGTGTATCTTTGACACCTGTCACCACCAACATCGGGGTGGTTGGTTTGGCTAACAAGTTTTGAGCCTTCAGAGACATCGCGGGCATGAGTCGCGCTAGGTCCTCGATGCTGTTCGCGCCTTCGAACACGTTGATAAACGCAGGTGCCAGATCAAACAGGTACTCACGGTTACCCAAGGTGCCCTCGCGTAAAAACTTTTCAGAGAAAAACTCATCCACAGGTGGCGATTGCGCTACAGAGCCTAGCAGACGGTCCTTTTCGGTAATCGCCAGTTTGCTGGCCCAGTACCCGCCAAAGCTCACACCTGAGGCCACGATGCGCTTTGCATCAACACGCGGGTGTGCGACCAAATAGTCCAACACCTTGGTAAACATGCGTTCAGCGGTGGCGCTCACTTTGACCGGCGCTTGTCCAGTTCCCGGGCTGTCCACGGCAAAGAACCCAACGCCTTGTGACAGGATTTGTTCATAGCTGTCAGCCACCGTTTCTTTGCGGCTGTCGAGTCCGCTGATCGCCAAAATCATGGGTACTTTTTGACCGGCAGAAGTATTGGCGGGGAAACGCAAATAGCCAGTGATCGTCTTGCCTTCAAAGGGAATATTGATCACCTCCATGGGGGGATTCATGGCCTCTGAATATTTCAGATAGGCCTTGACGGCGTTGTCGTAGGCGACCTGTTTGCCTGGGCTGTTGGGCACCGGCCACTGCGCAAAGTAATACAAGCGCCAAGCCTTTTTATAGGCAGCGGCCGCTTCTTGGGGCGATGCCGCCTTGCTGCCTTGCGCCATGTAGCTTTGCGCGACTTGACTGAAGCCGTTGGCCCACTCATCTCGGTCCCGTGTTTGGATCAGGCTCAACGCTTGTCCAACGTCCTTGGGGTCCAAGCCCCCCAGAGGATAAGCCCCTCGCTGCGCCCGCGCCATGGATTCAGTTTTGATTTCTTCAATCGTTCTTTCAGTCAGCTGCGCCTGCGCCGCCGTATGGATCAGCAACAGCGCAAGCGACAGGCATCGAATTAGTTTTCGCATCACGTTCTCCTCCAAAGTGGCTGAACCTTAGCGAAACACTTCAAGGATGGCTAGGGAGAATCCCCTAGGGCCTGTAGCCCTGGTGACTCTGCAAGCTGACATCCGCCGATAGGATGTTGCCACCTCATCGATCAGGAGCGTTGCATGGTTCAGTTTTCACTCAACGGGCAGACTGTTCGCAGTTCAGCCCCCAACACGACCCCCTTGTTGAACGTCTTAGCCAATGACCTGCAAGTCAATGGCACCAAGTTCGGTTGCGGCAAAGCGCAATGCAATGCGTGCCTGGTCATGGTGGATGGCAATCCGATCAAGTCTTGTGTTGCCCCGCTCTCCACAGTGGCAGGCAGAACCGTCACGACCTTGGCAGGCATGAAGGATGGCCAAAAGCCCAGCCGCTTGCAACAAGCCTTCATTGATGAACAAGCGGCGCAGTGCGGCTACTGCACCTCGGGCATGATCATTCAAGCGCAAGCCTTGTTGGATCGAAACCCACGCCCGACAGACGCTGAAGTCAGAACTGCCCTCGATGGCAACCTGTGCCGCTGCGGCGCACACAACCGTATCGTGCGTGCAGTCTTGCGCGCAGCGAAGGAGGCTTGATCATGCATACCCCCCACATCAACGCCAATACCCCCACCCGCCGTGGATTTTTAAAAACCACGGGCTATCTGTCCTTGGCGTTCTCCATCCCCCTTGAGAGTGCGCTGTCTCAGGCCAACGACAACAAACCCCGATTGCCCGGTGATTTGCAGACCAACCGCAAACTCAGCGCGTGGCTCAGGATCAACGCGGATAAAACTGTCACGCTGATGGTGGGCAAGGTTGAATTGGGCCAAGGCATCTTGACTGCCGTCTCGCAAATCTGTGCGGACGAGTTGGACATTGACATGCAACGGGTGCAGCTGATTTCTGGCGACACCGCGTTGGTGCCCAATGAAGGCGTGACGGCGGGCTCTTTCTCCATGCCCTATTGCGCGACGGCAGTGCAATATGCGTCGGCAGAAGTTCGCGCGATCTTGCTGGGCCTTGCGGCGGAACAACTTAAACAACCTGTCGCTCACTTGCGCGTGCAAGATGGCATTATTTCTGCCCCGAATGGCAGCAGCGTGGCTTATTGGGACTTGGTGCTTGGCGAGTCTTTGAACCGTGAAGCCACAGGCAGCATCAAACCCAAAGCCAGCGAGCTGCACCACTACATTGGCCGTTCCGTGCAGCGCCTCGACTTGACACCCAAGATACTTGGGGAAGCCAAATTCGTGCACGAATACCGCCCCGCTGGCATGTTGTTTGGCCATTTGGTGCGCCCACCGACTTACGCGGCCAAATTGCTGTCGGTCAATACAGCCAACGTGCAAAAAATGCCGGGGGTTGTCAAAGTTGTGCGCAATGGCAGCTTCTTAGGCGTGATTGCCAAGCGTGAAGAACAAGCGCTGGCGGCAGCACAAGCCTTGAATGCTTCTGCCAAATGGCAGGTGGATAAAAAGCTGCCGACACACGAGGGCATTTTTGATTGGTTGAAAAGCACCAAGCCCAACAAAATCATTGAGACCAAAAATCAAGCCCGCGCAGGTGGCGACGCCCCCAGCAAAACAGTAGAAGCCACTTATTTCAGGCCCTACCAGATGCATGCGTCGATTGGCACGTCAGCCGCCATTGCCACCATGGGCGCCGATGGTGTGATGTTGATTCAGACCCACAGCCAATCGGTGTTTGAAACCAGCATCGCCATTGCCAAAATGCTGGGGCTAGAGCCCAGCAAGGTACGCTGCCAGCACATGCAAGGCGCAGGTTGCTACGGCCACAACATGGCCGACGATGCGGCAGCCGATGCCGCGTTACTGGCCATGGCCGTGCCTGGCCAACCTGTGCACTTGCAATACACCCGGGAGCAAGAGCACAAATGGGAGCCCTATGGCTCAGCCATGGTGATTCAAACCAAAGCCGGGCTAGATGCCAACGGCAACGTGTTGGATTGGGACTTGCAAATTTGGTCCACGCCCCACGGCACACGACCCAGTGGCAACCCAGGCAACCTGCTCTCTGCTCGCTATTTAGAGCAGCCGTTCGTATTGCCCACGCCGATCAACGGTGGCCCCCCCAACTACGCGGCGGACCGCAACGGCATTGCCTTGTACGACTTTCCCGGACACAAGGTGCTCACGCACTTCATCACTGAGATGCCGGTGCGTGTCTCATCAACCCGTGGTCTGGGCGCCTATGGCAACGTGTTTGCGATTGAGTCCTTCATGGATGAGTTGGCCGCAACCGCCAACGTGGACCCATTGGCCTATCGCTTGCGCTTCTTGAAAGACGAGCGTGCGCGCGATGTTTTGCAAAAGGCAGCAGATAAGTTTGGCTGGAGCACTTGGAAAAAGTCGCCCCATCGGGGCCGCGGTATCGGCTTTGCGCGCTACAAGAACATTGCCGGCTATTGCGCCGTGGCCTTGGAGGTCGAGGTCAACCCACGCACGGGACGGGTTCGGGTCCTGCGCGCTGTGGCCTCCGCCGACTCTGGCCACATCGTCAACCCAGATGGCGTGAGCAACCAAATTGAAGGCGGCTTGATTCAGTCCCTGAGTTGGTCGCTCAAAGAAGAAGTGAAGTTTGACGACACCCAAGTCTTGTCCACCGACTGGAACAGTTACCCCATCCTGACCTTCTCTGAAGTACCACCGGTGGAGGTGGTGTTGATCAACCGCCCCGGCGCACCGTTCCTGGGCACCGGCGAAGCCTCGCAAGGCCCTACCGGCGCGGCCTTGGCCAATGCCGTGTTTGACGCAACAGGTGTCCGCTTTCGCCGCCTGCCGCTGACCCCAGACCGTGTCAAGCAAGGCCTGGCTAAAACATAATGTCGATACCGCAATATCTCGTCCGATACATCCCAACGCAAAGGAGCAACACTATGAAATGGTTACAGACAATCGGCTTGAACGCCTGTCTCGTCTTGGGCTTCACGGCCGTCAGCATCAACCCCAGCGTGGCACAGCAAGCCCCCAAAGTCGGTGAGGCCAAAACAGAACTCTTGTGGCTGGGGCAAGCCGGCTATCGGATCACAACACCTGGCGGAAAAACCATCGTGATCGACCCTTGGATCACCGGTGGCCCTAAAACACCAGCCGTTTACAAGTCAGACATCGCGGCCTTGGGCAAAGTCGATTTGTTGCTGGTGACCCACGCGCACGTTGACCACATCGGGGACGCCCCCGCGTTGGCGAAGCTTCACAAAACCGTCTTGTACGGCCCTGCCGACATGATCACCCCCTTGGTCACGCTGGGTGTGTTGCCTGCTGAGTTGACGCATCGCTTCAACAAGACCGGCCATGTCAAACCCCTGCCAGGCATCAAGGTCACGGCGGTGCAAGCAGAGCACTCGTCGCTCCTGGTTTGGAAGAACCCTGCCACTGAAAAACTCGAGTCTCACCCCGCCGGCGAAGCCGTGGGTTACATCATTGAGTTAGAGAATGGTTTCAAAATTTGGCATATGGGCGACACCGGCCTGTTTGGTGACATGAAGTTCATCAGCGAGCGCTACAAGCCTGATCTGGTGTTGATGCCGATTGGTGGCAACTTCACCATGGACCCCGACGATGCCGCGTTTGCCACCCGTGAATGGATCAAACCCAAGATGGTGATCCCCATGCACTACAACTCCAACCCACTGGCCAAAGGCACTTTGGAAGAGTTTCAAAACGCCATGAAAGGCAGCAAAACAAAAGTGGTGCCTATGACTGAAGGACAGACGCTGGCGTTTTAAGTTTTCATGACCACGACATGGACACTCAAATTAGCAGGGCTGTGCATGGCCTTGCTCACCACGTCCTCTTGGGGCCAATCGATGGATGACATCGCCAAGCAATTGGCCCCCACAGGCACCTTGCGCGCCGTCATCAACCTTGGCAATCCGATCTTGGCGCGTCAAGACGCTGGGAGCGCTAGTCCTGTGGGTGTCTCGGTGGATTTGGCGCAGGCGCTGGCCCGCAAATTCAATCTGCCGCTCACCTTGATGCCGGTCACGTCTGCCGGTCAATCGGTGGCGCTCGTCACAGAAGGTCAAGCAGACCTTGGATTCTTTGCGATCGATCCCGTACGCGGCAAAGGCATCACTTTCACGCCTGCCTATGTGTTGATCGAAGGCAGCTACTTGGTGAAGAACGATTCGCCCTTGACGGACAACGACCAAGTCGATCAGGCCCCGCATCGCGTGGTAGTCGGCCAAGGCAGTGCCTATGATTTGTTCCTCACCCGCGAGCTCAAAGCCGCACAACTGGTCAGGGCACCCACGTCGCCCGACGTGGTTCCCATGTTCGTGGCAGGCACCTTTGATGTGGCCGCGGGGGTGAAGCAACAACTCGAGTCTGACGCTCAAAAATTTGCTGGCTTGCGTTTGTTGCCCGGCAATTTCATGGTCATCCACCAAGCCATGGGGCAACCCCACACCGCATCGCCGGTGGCGCAGCAGGCATTGGCCCAATTTATTGCAGAGATGAAGTCAAGTGGCTTTGTCCGCGCAAGCTTGGCGAAGCACCGCATTGAGGGCGCGACCGTCGCGCCTTGATTTAGTGCGCTTGGCGCTGAGCGATGACGGAAATGATCTCTGGCAAAAAGGTTTGTGGGTCTGTTTCTTGACAGGCCAACGCCAAGGTGCGCTTCACTGCGGCGGCCACGGTGTGGTCCGCTTGGGCGTCTTGGGCCATCTCGTTGTAGTAGGTCAAGTCCTTCAAGGCATTGGCCATGCTGAAACGAAGGCCTGAGTGATCAACGTCTAACAAATACGGTTTCAAACGCTCAAGGGGAGCGCCCCACCCACCCCCCATGGCGAGCACATCGACAAAGGTTTGTGCATCCACACCGGACCTTTGCGCGCAGGCAGCCGCCTCGGCCAACAGGGTGACCATGCCCAAGGACACGTAGTTGTGCAACAACTTCATGCGATGGCCTGCCCCAATCGGACCTGCATGCACGATATTTTCTGCAAAGCACGACAGCAGGGGTTTGCAGGTTTCAAACAACTCTGGGTCGCCGCCCACCAATAAGTTCAGCCGGCCTTCTGCCGCCTCTTTAGGGGTGCGCGTCATGGGCGAGTCTAAAAATTGCCCTCCCTGCGCGATCACCCGCTGAGCGAGCTTTTCTGTGGAGGTCGGAATAGCGGTAGAGCAATCAATGATGAGGGTCCCGGGCCGCATGCCTTGGAGCACACCATCCTCACCCATCAACACTGCCTCGACCTGGGGTGAGCCGGTGACGCACAAAATCAGCACCTCCACTTGGCTCGCCAGTGCTTTGGCGCTGCGGCACGTGTGAACGCCCGCCGCTAACAAGGCGTCCAAGGCTTGGTTGCCCGGATGCTCTAGCACGGTCAAGTGATGTCCGTGTTTGAGCAAGTTGCTCGCAATGCCATGGCCCATCATGCCAATGCCAATCATGCCGATCTTTTTCATGGGGTACTCCAACGCCGTTAGTCGTGTTTGATAGAGATGGTCTTCAAGACGGTGAAACCATACAAGGCTTCAAAGCCTTTCTCGCGCCCCCAGCCACTGGCTTTGACACCGCCGAAAGGCAACTCAATGCCGCCACCGGCGCCATAGTTGTTGATGAAGACCTGACCTGAGCGCACCTGACGCGCCATGCGCATTTGACGTCCGCCGTCGCGCGTCCACACGCTGGCCACCAAACCGTAGTCTGTGGCATTCGCCATCTGAACGGCATCTGCCTCCTCATCAAAGGGCATGGCGGCGATGACGGGGCCAAACACTTCTTGCTGCGCCAGGCGATGGTGCAAGGGCACATCGCGCACCAGGGTCGGTGCTTGATAAAAGCCGCCGCTAGGGGCCTCGGCCACCACCTCGCCCTGCCCCGCGATACGCAGACCATCGGCCTGCACCTCAGACAAAAATCCCTGCACACGCTGCAATTGGGTGTGACGAATCAATGGCCCACAATCCAAATCCATGGACGCAGGTCCCACACGCAAACGACCAAAGGCTTGTGCCACACGTTCGATCACCGCTTCATACGCAGAACGCTGCACCAACAAACGACTGCCTGCAGAACAGGTCTGCCCCGCGTTTTGCACAATGGCATTGACCACCACCGGCACCATGGCGTCCAAATCGGCGTCAGCAAAGACGATTTGGGGCGACTTGCCGCCCAACTCCAGGGTGACGGGCGTGTAGTTCTCGGTCGCAGCACGCACCACCATTTGCCCCACGGTCGGCGAGCCAGTGAAAGACACATGGTCGATCCCTGCGTGACGCACCAAGGCATCACCGGCCTCATGGCCAAAGCCTGTCACGATGTTCAAGGCCCCGGCGGGGAAACCCACCTCAGCCGCCAACTCTGCAATACGAAGCAGAGACAGACAAGCGTCCTCTGAGGGCTTAACCACGCAGGCATTGCCTGCTGCCAACGCGCCGCCCACGCTGCGGCCAAAGATTTGCATGGGGTAATTCCAAGGCACGATGTGCCCTGTCACGCCGTGCGGCTCACGCAAGGTCATCACGGTATAGCCGCTTTGATAGGGAATGGTGTGGCCCAATAATTTATCGGCGGCACCGGCATAAAACTCAAAGTAGCGCACCAGAGCCGCCGCATCCGTACGCGCTTGCTTGAGCGGTTTGCCACAGTCTTGTGCTTCGATCAAGGCCAATTCTTCGGCATGGTCTTGCAGCGTGTAGGCCAACTTCATCAACAAACGACCACGCTCGGCTGCCGTCAATGCGCCCCAAGCGCCTTCATAACTGCGGCGTGCGCTGTGTACGGCTTTGTCAATGTCCTCTGCGTTCCCCCTGGCCAGATGGTCAAAAGTTTCGCCTGTGGAGGGGTCAATCACCGCGATGGATGCACCCGAAACGCCCGGAACCCATTGATTATCGATGAAGTGATGTCGCATACAGGACCTTGTTAACGATAAGGCGCGAACCAACCCAAACCGGCCGATGTGCCATCAGGCTGGCCGCCAAGTTTTGGTTTGTATTCGCAACCGACCCAGCCCTGCCAACCGCAGGCTTGAGAGACCTCATCGATCACATCGAACAAATAGCCGTAGTTGAGCTCGCCCATGTCGGGCTCGTGTCGCTCGGGCACGCCAGCAATTTGGAAATGCCCGACACGGCCTGTGGGCAAATATTTGCGGATCTTCATGGCCACATCACCCTCGACAATTTGCAGGTGATACAGGTCCATCTGCACCTTGATGTTGGATGCGCCAATGGCGCCAATGACTTCGTGGGCATGGTCTTGGCGGTTCAAAAAGAAGCCGGGGATATCGCGCGTGTTGATGGGTTCAATCAGAATATCTAAGCCTTCTTTGGCCGCTTGCTCAGCCGCCCACGTCAAATTAGCGATGTAGGTGGGCAGATGGCTCTCACGTGTGTGACCCTCACCCAGCAAGCCGGCCATGACGTGGATGCGCGGACACTTCAAGACCGCTGCATAACGCAAGGCCATGCCAAACCCCGCACGAAACTCTGCCTCACGCCCTGGCACGCTGGCCGTGCCACGGGTGTTGTTGGCCCACGCAGCATCGATGCTGGCAGCATCTGTGCCGCCTGGCGGCGCGTTGAACAAGACTTGCTGCAAACCGTTGCCGTGCAGGCGGGCTGACAGTTCATCAGCCGTGTAGGCATAGGGGAATAAATACTCCACGGCTTTGAAACCATCACGTGCCGCCGCCTCGAACCGATCGAGGAACGACAACTCGGGATACATCATGGTCAAGTTCGCTGCAAATTGAGGCATAGGTTTCTCACCAACGCGCGCCGAAGGTATCGCGCAGTTCTTGTAATTGAAGGGGGTTTAAATGCGCCGCGGGCGTCGGGTTCAGGCAGACCAAGCGCGCTGTTTCTTCGAGCTCTTCCAAAACCGCCATGGCAGATCCTGGTGTGTCATGCCAGACGTTGGGGCCTAAGCGCGCCAACATGACCGCACGAATCGGTGTGCCTTGTGCGATGTAGCGCTGAATCGTGGCTTCGACCCACAAAACGGCCTCGGGATCTCCGGGGCGGTGATACGGGATGACAGGGACATGGCCGACCTTCATCACAAAGTAAGGCGTGATGGGGGGCAGCAATTCGTCACTTGTGTTGCCCTGCAGCGTCAATGACACGCAATGGGTGCTGTGCGTGTGGATCACACAGGCGGTGTGGGCATCTTGTTGGCGCGCCGCCGCATAAATGCGGCGATGCAGGGCCAGTGTTTTGCTGGCTTTGTCGCCACTGACCTGTTGCCCTTGGGCGGTGACCTTGGCCAAACGCGAGGGTTCAAGAAAACCCAAACAGGCATCGGTGGGCGTGATCAAGAAATCACCATCCTCCAAACGCACACTGATGTTGCCTGCGGTGGCATGGACATAGCCGCGCGCAAACAGGCTTTCGCCGACACGACAAATGTCATCACGCGCTTGTACTTCGTTCATAGGGGGACCGCCGTCGCGAGTTGATGGAACGCTTTGGTGAAGAAATCTTCAGAGCCAAAGTTCCCCGACTTCAGGGTGATGTGCAAGCCCCCCGCATCGCTGTGCGCAAAGCACCAGGGCACACCCGGATCAATCTGCATGCCTATTTGTAACTGCCTAATGCCCAAGGCTTGCACGCAAGCGCCCGAGGTTTCACCACCGGCCACGATGAGTTGGGCCACGCCCAACTGTCGCAAGCCTTGGGCGATGCTGGCTAATGCATGTTCCACTCGATCACCGACCACCTGCACACCATATTGCGCTTGGGTTGCTTTGACCGTCTCCGGTGAAGCCGTGGAATAAATCAACACCGGCGTTTGAGAATTCGCAGGGTGGGTCAGCTGCGACTTGGCCCACGCCAAGGCTTCTGTGACCGCGCGTGTCAGTGCCGCATCGTCTTGCATCAAACGGGATGGATCAAGCGCCAAGGTCGGTAAACCCTGAGCCTTGAAATGCGCCACTTGCTTTTGTGTGGCAGCAGAACAGCTGCCTGCAATCACCGCTTGCATGCCTTGCGCACGCGGCAAGGCGCTCGTGGTGGGTGTGGGTTGCAAGCCAAAGTTAGCCGGCAATCCAATCGCCACCCCAGACCCCGCGGTCAACAAGGGCATGTCACGCAAGGCAGGACCTAGGCGCAACAAATCATCGTTTGACAAGGCATCCACCACGGCAATGCGGCAACCCAGAGATTTGAGGGCCTCGATGCGTGCCCGAATCGCTGTTTCGCCCTGCGCCACCGTTTTGAAATCAATCAGTCCCACCGCAGATACACATTGGCTTTGCATGACCCGCACCAAATTCGGATCTGTCATAGGTGTGAGGGGGTGGTGCTGCATGCCCGATTCGTTCAGCAACACATCACCCACAAACAAATGGCCTTTGAACACGGTGCGGCCGTTGTCAGGAAATGCAGGCGTGGCGATGGTGAAGTCCGTACCCATCGCTTGCATCAAGGCCTCCGTCACCGGCCCGATATTGCCCTCACGTGTACTGTCAAAGGTCGAACAATATTTGAAATAGATTTGCTGCGCCCCTTGCGCTTGCAACCAATGCAAGGCGGCCACCGACTGAGCCACCGCATCCGCGACGGGAATGGTGCGAGATTTGAGCGCGATGACCACCACCTCCACATCAGCCGTCAAAGGCTCTGTCGGGATACCAATGGTTTGAATCGCACGCATGCCTGCGCGGACCAAGTTGTTGGCCAAATCAGTGGCGCCCGTGAAGTCATCGGCGATGCAGCCGAGTAGCAAACGAGGGGTCATGATTTATTTAAACCCCATCGCATGGGGCAACCAATTGCTCAAAGCGGGCACGAAGGTCAAGAGTACCAAGACAACGCCATGTGCCCACAAGAACGGTGTCAACTCTCGGGTCAAGTCCGACAGGGGTACGCGTGACACATTCGAGGTCACAAACAACAAACCACCGACAGGGGGCGTGATCATGCCCAAGGTGAGGTTGTAAATCACCACCATGGCAAAGTGAATCGGTTCAATGCCGACCTTCGCTGCCACAGGG